>NZ_CALHGC010000260.1 GCF_938029485.1 uncultured Treponema sp.
TACCGCCGATTTGCATTTGGGAAAGACGCTGCACGAAACGCCGTTGCTCGGTCTGCAGGAAAAAATGTTGAACGATATTCATGATATCCTTACACGGGACGACTATGCAGCGCTGATTATCGCAGGCGATGTGTATGACCGTGCTATTCCTTCGGCGGAGGCGGTTTCGCTTTTCAGCCGGTTTCTTGCACGGATACGGGAGGATTGTCCCGATACGGCGGTGTTTATCATTCCCGGCAACCACGACTCCGCACAGCGGCTCGCCTTTGCCCGCGAGATACTGCAAAATCAGCGCATCTACATTGCACAGGATACGAGCCGCCTTGCAGATCCGGTAATCCTTACCAAGGGAACGGAAAAACTCGCAGTATACTTGCTGCCGTTTTTAAACTTCGGCGCTTTTTCGGAAGAGACAAAAGAAACATACCGCACGGCAGGCGATTCGCAGGCGGAAATGGCGGCGGTCGCTTCGCACATTCTGAAACAAGCGGTGAAGCCGGACATACCTGCGCTTTTAGCGGCGCACCTCTTTACGATCGGCGGGCAAAGCTCCGCCAGCGAGCGCACCTTTATCGGTACCGCCGAATATGTCAATCCCGATCTTTTCTCATTCTTCGACTATGTTGCGCTCGGACATCTGCACCGCTGCCAACGGGTAACGGACAGGATGTATTATTCCGGTTCGCCCCTCCCCTACTCCTTTGACGAATCGAACGATACCAAATGCGTTCTTTCGATAGATATCGACTGTACGCCGAAACAGTCCGCCGCCGATCAGACATCCGGAAAGAAACCCGATGCGGATCTTTTCAATTCGGAAATAACTCAGCCCGGCATAAACGGCGCAAAAGCTCCGCTCACTATCGAGCGGATACCCATTATCTCCGAACGCCCGCTTAAGCGGCTTGAAGGCTCTTTCGCAGACTTCTTTACCGAACATCTCTATGATGAGTGGAGCGGCTGCTATCTGGAAATTACGCTGAACGATGCGGAGGTTATTGCGCACCCGATGCAGCTGCTGCGGCAAAAATTTCCGTTTTTGTTGAGCATCCGGCAAAAGAGCTTTATGAATCAGGAACAGCAGGAGGAAGAACAGCTGACGCTCCGCGAACGGACGGCGGAGGATCCGCTCACCTTAGCTGAAAATTTTAACCGGTTTGAAAGCCTCATCAACGGCGAACCGAACCCAATGAAGCAGGAGCTTTTTGAACAGCTCTGCAAGGAAGCACTGCTTAATCCGAATGCGGATTAAGCAGTGGTAACTCTGAACCTTCTTGTTTCGTAATAAGGTCGTATGCATTTTGCAATCACGAACTTATGAGAAACAAGTTGGAACGCCGATTAAATGCGCTCCTCGCTTTAATCGGCGTTCCGAAGAAACCGCGTATGAGACCTAAAGAACTGATACTACACAACATCGGCCCGTTTACCGGCGAACACAGGGTTGACTTTGACACCCTCGGCTCCCTCTTTTTAATTTACGGACAAACCGGCGCCGGAAAGACCACGCTCTTCGACGCAATCTCGTATGCTTTCTACGGCAAACCGCTCGGCGGAAGATCGGGCGTTATGAGGAATCTGCGGAGCCACTTTGCAGACGACTACGCAGTCTCCGATGTTACGCTGACCTTCTTCATCGGAGCGCAGCTGTATCGAATCAAACGGCAGCTGCCCTATACAAAAGAAGGCCGAAAGCTGGAAACACCGGAAGAAGTATCCCTCGAATACTACGAAAACGGCGGCTGGGAAAACCGGTCGTCAACCAATAAACGGGAAACCGACGCTGCGATCCAAAATTTGATCAAACTTTCCGACAAGGAATTCAGCCGCATTGTCCTGTTGCCGCAGGGAGAATTTGCTCAGTTTTTACGGGCGCAGTCGAGCGATAAAAAAGAAACGCTGATGCACCTGTTCCCGATCAAGCGGTACTCGGATCTGATGCAGGAGGCAAAACTGCGCGCAGACAAACTGCAGCAGGAAGCGCAAACAATAGAAGCAAATCTCGAAACCCTGCACTCCCGCTTTGTGTACCACCGCTACGAAAGCGACCGCGCGGAGCTGTTGAACGAAATAGACCGTATCAGAGGTGAGCACGGAGGCGTCCTTACCGCCTTACAGACAAAGAATACCGAGCTTGAACAGGAAAAAATACTTGCGGAAAAGCGGAAAGAGTTGGAGCGGATTAACGAAGAACTTGAAGCGTGCCGTGTCCGCGAAGAGGATATCCTCAATTTAAAAGCGAAGATTGAAAAAGCGCAGCGGGCGGCTCCGCTGGCCGTTCACGTAAATCAGCTCCTTGAGCTGGAAGCGGCCTGCGCTGCGGATGAACGACAGATACGGGAAAAGCGGGAACGCATGGAAGAACTGACCGCCCGCATGAACGCCCTGCAGGATCGGCAGAGCGACATAGCCGCAAAGGAGCGGCAGCGGGACAGCCTCTATGCCGTCATCGATTCACTGCGGAAGGCCGCCGTGCTGGAACAGGAAATCGGCGCGGCCCAAGCGGAAGAGGACAACCTGAAACGAGCCGCCGCTGCCGCTCAAGCGCAACTGCAGCGCATCGAAGCGCAGCTCGCCGCCGTAACGGAAAAAGCCGCCGCCCTTACCCCTGCCGTCGATGCGCTCGACGAGCGGGAGCACGCTTACCGCGGCCTGCAAACTCAGCTTGATATGGAAAAACAGCTGCACGACATATTATTCAAACAGGAGCAGCTTAACACCTTTTTGCACAGCTATGAACAGGCAGCCGCTCATGCGCGGTCGCAGCTTGCGGAGATTGTCCGCGACTACGACATTCAAACGGAACAGATTAGTAGAATAGAAGAAGAAAAAAAAGCGGCGGAACGGCAGCGTGCAGCGGCGGCGCTCGCAGAACATCTCGAAGAAGGAAGCCCCTGCCCTGTCTGCGGTTCGATACATCACCCCGCACCGGCGCAGGGTATGTCAAAAAGTGCGTTCAGCTTTGACGAGCGGATAGAAGCGGCAAAACGGAGCGCAGCAAAACTGCAACATGAAAAAGAAAAAGCGCAGACGGCGCTCGCCGGTGCGGAGGCTTCGTATACAAATTATCAAAAACAAATAGATGAACGGGCGGCAACGACGGCTGATTTACAGCTGCGGTATAAAGAATGCAGCGCGGTTCCCTTTCCGGAAGGAAAGGATGTGGCGGAGAGCCGCATTAAGGAAACCGCTCAGCAGATAAACGAGGCGGTGCAAGCGTACAACGCATCCCGCAAAGCCTTTGCCGAACACAAAACGCTGGAAGAAGAAACCCACCGTTTGCAGCGGGAGCGGCAGGAATGTACGCAGCAGCACCATAGCGCGGAACAACGCTTAAGCGGAGTTTCCGCCGCGCTGCAAGAAAAACGCCGCCAGTTTGACCAAGCTTTTGCGCAGCTGCCCGAAAACCTGCGTAGCGTTCAGTT
>NZ_CALHGC010000261.1 GCF_938029485.1 uncultured Treponema sp.
TTATCGATCAAATTATTACCGCAGGAACGCTTTCTACAAGCGGAAATCTCGATGAAGCGGAAAAGTTTGTTCGGTTTTTGACGCAAGACTTTGCGGTGAATGCCTTTGAATCGTTCGGCTTTAAACCCGTTGCAAAGGCGAATGAATAAACTGTTCTCTATTGTTTCGGTAACGGTTACCGTTGCGGCCATCCTGCTGCTGACGGTGCTGTACGAAGGACTCCCTTTTCTTGTCCGTATGCAGTATTCCGAAGAACTGAAATATGCGCTGTATCTTTCATTGAGCAGCGCTTTGATTTCATCTTTGTTGTGCCTCGCCTGCACGCTGCTTATTATATGGACACGGTATAATGCAAACCGGTACATAAGGAAGATAACGGATTATATTTTTTTATTTCCGTTGGGCGTGCCTCATTTGGTAAGCGGTATCGCGTTGATTACTTTTTTCGGTGCAAACCGTTTCGGTAAGGTATTACAACCGCTCGGCATCGATTTTGTTTATACGCCTGCCGGTGTCGTTATGGCGCAGTTTTTTGTTAACCTTCCATATACCGTTAAAAACTTTTCCGCATCGTTTGATATGCTCGATCGTAATTATGTTTTTATCGGAAAAAACCTCGGTTTATCGGATGTGACGAACCGTTTTCCGCATTGGATTATTTGAACAAAGCCGCTTCAAAAACATTGCTGAAAGAACTTTTGCTTGAGCAGCACATACCGGCAATTATGGTTACGCACGATTTAGCGGAAGCAGCTTTCTTCGCCGATCATATCGCATTTATGAAACAAGGACGGATTACAGCCGTGATCGACGGTAACCGCTACCGCTCGTTAAAAGAGGAGAAAATAATACATGAATATCTATGAAAAACTGATCGCCTATTATCAATCGCTTATCGACACGCATCATATACAAACGGATGAGGTTTCCGTGTATGTAAAATCGCTTTCCGCACAGGAGGCTATTGGGGATCCTGTCAGAAGAGATTATCCGCTGCTGAATGGCAAAGAGGTTTTAATAGAAGCCGATTATAAAGGCAGCAAAGGGCAAGCCTTTAGCAGCGCCCGCAGTTGTGTTACCCTTCCGTTAAGCGATATTGCCGGTTTGCAAATCGGCAGCAATGAATATGATACGGCAATATTTATCGCGGTACTCAACGCGTTGATGACGCATCTTAATATTATCAAACCTGCATTGCATTGCAAAAATGAAGAACCCGAACAGTGCGCAAAAAATATCGCTGCATTTTTTGAACAATACCGCGGTGAACGGCTATTAATGGTAGGCTATCAGCCCGCTATGATAGAACGGCTGCATACTGCAGGTTTTACCATGCGGGTATTGGATTTAAATCCCGATAATATCGGCGCTGTCCGCTACGGAGTTACCATCGAAGACGGAAAGCACTATCAGGAAGCGGTACAGTGGGCGACGGTCATTCACTGCACCGGCTCTACGATTATCAATGGAACCATAACGCATTTTTCCGAAGCGGGAAAACCGGTCTATTTTTACGGAACCACCATTGCCGGCGCTGCCGTTGTACTTGGATTACAACGCTTGTGCGAGATGGGGTAAAATGTGTTTTTCTTTCATAACATAAGGCATCTGCAAAAGGGGCTTGACACGTATGTAACGGGCGCTACAATTCTCACAGCTCTCAAGCTCTCAGCGAATTGTACTAGATAGTTCTTTATCTATTTTTCATCAACATCAGACAACAACATCATTATTTTTTCTCATCACTGACAATGAAACGGCATTGCTTGTCTCGTTTTTCTTATGCTGCACATGGAATCAATTTTAAATCTATTGTAGATACAGCGGCGGATAAGGCGTGTACCCTCATGCCGTGTAACTTCTTCTGTTATTAAAATATTGATTAACAATAAAGCAGGCGTAAACATGAAAGACGAAACTGGGAAAACAGCCTTAATGTACGCACTGGAGTATGGTTCAAAGCCTGAATCGGTGTATATTTTGCTTGCTGCAGGTGCAAAAACGGACGACAAAGACAGCAGCGGAAAAACGGTTAGAGAGTATCTATCATCTAATGCGAAGCTTTTTGTACAAGAGATTGAAAATGCTATTTCCGTAGCGAAATCTATGATTGAGGAACAGGCACAGCAAGATGTGAATATGGAAACGGATCAAGTGAATGCTGAAGAAGCGCGCAATGATGAAATAAGCAGTATCGTCAACGGAAATCTGTATTAGAAGAACTTTCGGTACAAGGGAAATTATATGATGATTACACTGGTAAAAATATTTCCGGAAAAAATTTTATTGTCAATAAAAACGGAAATGCACGGGAGCAGAATAGGTTTGATGTGGAACATTTCAATGCTGCAAAGAGTATACATGATAATGACGTTTTTCGATGACAGAAGAACAGTCTGCTAATTTAGCAAATAATGAAAAAAATCTTGGTGCAACAGCATATTCTATCAACCGTTCTAAAGGTGATAAAGATTTTGATGCATGGAAAAATACTGAAAGAGCGGAATTTGCTAATAAAAAAAATAGTGAATTATATTGTATCGATTGTGAGCTTGCGGATAAAAAGATCAAAGAATCAAAAGAATTTATAAAAACAGAGGGTTTTAAAGCAAAAGCAAAAAATATGTTGTTGCAAATAGAAGGGTAAAAATCTGCCGTGCCCTTAGACGCGGCGCGGCATATCGCGGGTGGCGACAATGTCGATGCCGGTATGCACTACATCGGGGATAATAACGGC
>NZ_CALHGC010000262.1 GCF_938029485.1 uncultured Treponema sp.
AATTCCTGATGCGTTTACCCTGCTATCCATGTATGTGTTATAACATAATCTCATCGATAGGACTAGCAAGTAAAAATTATTTTGTTATTTTTGTTATATATGCTTGACATTAATGTAATCTTTTGCTAACATACCAATATACAAGGTATTCCTTGTAAGGAGGTTCCTATAAGTCAAAGGCGTTCGTAAAAGTATTGATAAGTGTGAATGATTTATACTCTATTTTAAACCGCTCCATCTTGCATACTCCTGGAGCGGTTTTTTTATGCCTTTGACGATTCTATCCGTGTATAGCGATGCTCACTATTTCAGTTTTTTAACTCTCCTTTTCCGATATTCTGCTTAATATAAGCGAAACCATGCCGCTGTTGAGAAAATGCAAAAATATACGGTTTTTTCGGGTTTATTGTATAAATATGCTTGCTATATTGAGAGGATTGTGTATAATTAAATAATATTACTCACTATAGTTTAAAAGGAGAAGTAGAGTATGAAGCGTAAAATGGTATGCTTATTAACTGCTCTTGTGAGCGTCGCACTGATTTTAGCAAGCTGCGGCGGAAAGGGTGGTGAAAAAATGTCATCCGCAGGCAATATGACGGGTGCTGAATTTATCATCGGTAACGGTGCGGAACCGCAGAGCTTGGATCCTGCAAAGATTCAAGGAACGCCCGAACACCGCATCAATATGGCGTTGTTTGAGGGACTGGTTACGTATGATCCCAAAACCGCTAACGCGATACCGGGCGTCGCCGAATCGTGGGATATCAGCGAAGACGGTACGACTTATACCTTCCACCTGCGCAAAGCGGAATGGAGCGACGGTACGCCGATTACTGCACAAACTTTTGTCGATTCATGGCTGCGGACGCTTGCTCCCGAAACGGCGTCTCAGTATGCTAATATGATTACCTTAATTGTAAAGGGAGCGGAAGACTACAACAGCGGTAAGGCAGATGCGTCGGTAGTCGGTATTAAAGCAATCGATGATATGACGTTTGAAGTACAGCTGACCGGCCCTGCGCCTTATGCCATCGACGTTATTGCGCACTATGCCTTCAATGCCGTACCGCTTCATGTAATTGAAAAATTCGGCACAGACTGGATTAAGCCCGGTAACTTTGTCGGAAACGGCCCCTTTGTGCTTGAATCGTGGGTACCGCAGGAAAAAGTTACCGTCGTACCGAACGAAAAGTATTGGAATAAAGCAGATGTCCATCTTTCGCGTATAACATTCTTACCGATAGAAGACAGCAACACGGCATTTGAAAAGTACAAGGCCGGCGAGATAGATTGGAATACCGGTATTCCCGTTCCCCGTATCGATGAAGTAAAGCAGATGCCCGACTATCAGGTTGCGCCTCAGCTTTCTACCTATTACTATATCTTTAACGTAAAACGCGGCCCGCTGCAGGATGCCCGTGTACGCAGAGCATTAACGATGGCCTTAGACCGTGAAGAGCTGGTAGAAAAAGTAACAAAAGCAGGTCAGCTTGCAACCCGTTCTATTGTACCTCCGATGGCAGGCTATACACCCGGTGAAGGCGCAGGCTATGATCCCGAACAAGCGAAAAAGCTCCTTGCGGAAGCGGGCTATCCCGACGGAAAGGGCTTTCCTGTCATGACGGTTATTTATAACACGCTTGAAGGTCATAAGCTCATTGCCGAATATGTGCAGGAATCGTGGAAGCGGAATCTCGGCGTCGACATCAAGATTCAGAATTATGAATGGAAAACATTCCTTGATATGCG
>NZ_CALHGC010000263.1 GCF_938029485.1 uncultured Treponema sp.
TCTTAAATGGTATGAGGCTTCAAAGACAGGTAACGGAAGCTTTTCCGTTCAATTCAAAAACTATACAGGTGTGCTGCCATCGAATTATCGTTTAAACAGAGCTTGCGACATTATAAAATAATAGTCGGTTCTGCAGAAATATCACTCGAGTCTTTTGAGATGCTTTAGTGGATATTTCAGAACAGTTGTGTATAGAGGGCAATCTACGGTATACGTAATGAACCATTATCATAAAATTACCCGTCGCGTCAGTCCCTTACATCCTCCACCGTTCCGCTTCATATTGAATATTCCACAGCCTGCGGTACAGTCCGTTTTGCGCAATCAGTTCATCATGTGTACCTCGCTCGCTGATTGTTCCATTTTCGAGCACGAGTATCTGATCGGCGCTACGTATGGTAGAAAGTTTATGGGCAATCATAATTACCGTTTTATTTTTCAACAGTGCCTGCAACGCTGTTTGGATCATCCGCTCGTTTTCCACATCGACGTTTGCCGTCACTTCATCCAAAAGAACAATCGGCGCATCCTTGATAATCGCCCGTGCAATGGAGATGCGCTGCTTTTCTCCGCCGGAAAGCCGTGAACCTGCTTCTCCGATAACGGTGTCATAGCCGCTTTCCATCGCTTCAATAAAATCCGCACAACCTGCACGCCGAGCCGCTTCTTGCACGTCCTCAACCGTCGCATGAGGCCGTCCTATTCGGATATTGTTCAGCACGGTATCGTTAAACAAAAATACATCTTGAAATACAAAGCTGATATTCTTCAACAGGTTTTCATACGATAGCATTTTTATCTCCTTGCCGCCGATGCTGATCGTCCCATGTCCCTGCATAATATCCCAAAAGCGGGCAACCAGATTCGTAACCGTTGTCTTGCCGCTCCCCGAAAGTCCGACGAGCGCCGTCGTCGTTCCTTCCGGTACGCAAAAACTCACATCCCGTAATACCGGCGTTTGACTGTATGCAAAACTCACATGGTCAAAACAAATATCGAATTGCTTCAATTCTTTCGGCGTGATGTTAGACTGACACATTGAATCGTGCATTTTTGGAATGTTCTTAATTTGATTCATCCGGTCGATGGACTGCTGTGTCATCTTGGAAAAGATACTGAATATACCCATCGCTTCCGCACCGGTAAAAAGGCTGAACGAAGCAAGTATCAACAAAAATGTTTGCGGGAATGTAAAGTCCTTATGTAACAGAAAAAACCCCGAAAGAAATACGATGCCCGTAGTAATCAGGCGGAAGCATAATTGATAGATGCCCATCGGCGGAATATGCACAAACTCTCCCCGTACGGAAAAGGCGCGGAGCTTTTCGTATGATTCTTGCGTTTTGGAAAATTGTTTTTCCGCCATATTGTAGGCTTTCAGTATATGCAGTCCTTTAATAAATTCAATCGTGTCTTCCGTTACCGCTCCGATTAATTTTTGCCGGTTTAGATTGAGCGCATCCTGCCGTGTGGCAAGATAGCGGTAGGCAAACCACGTCGGAATGAGCAGCGCAAGCACCAACAAGAAAATGCGGTAGTCAAATGAAAGACAGATAATCAGTGCGATAACAAAGGTTGGAATGCCGACCGCAACTTTTTCAATAACGCCGATGCCTTCTATTTCCAAAAACGCCGCATCGGAGGTAATCGTCGAAACTAAATCGCCTACATTCTTTTCGTTAAAAAAGCCGAGCGAAACTTTTCGTAATTCCTTACCCAAAAGTTTGCGTTCTTCCACCATGCACTTATACCCTGCACCCGAACGGAAATACGAAACAAGATAGTGCAGTACAATGCGTGCAAGAATGCTTGCGAGCATAACGAGCGAATAGCGAATCATTTCTTGTGCCGTTAACGTCTCCGCAACGTCAGGATTAAATTCCGGCATCCGCGCAGTAATATGAAAGGCGGTCATCAACGGAACTACGATCAGCCAGCCGTCAAAAAAACTTAACACGAGCGATGCATACAATTGCTTTTTTTGCCCGCCCATCAACTTAATAAAATCCCTTACTGTTTTTAACATACCGTATTCCCCCTTCCTCTGTTCAGTTTCCAGTTGCGGCTTTGCTCGTGTGTGTCCCACAGCTTTGCATACAGCGGCGAGGTTCTCAAAAGTTCGCTGTGTGTTCCCGTTGCTGCGACCGTTCCGTTATTCATCACGATAATTTGATCGCAGCCGGTAACCGTTGACAACCGGTGAGCAATTAAAATAAGTGTCTTATCTTTACACAACTGTTCAAGCGACTTTTGAATCTTTTGCTGATTTTCCATATCCGCATAGGCGGTCGCTTCGTCAAGAATTAACACCGGCGCATTCCGCAACATTGCGCGCGCAATAATAATCCGCTGCCGCTGTCCTCCCGATAATTTCGCTCCGTCATCTCCCGCCATTGTATCGTAACCGTTTTCCAACGCACAGATAAACTCATGACAATACGCTTTCTTTGCCGCTTCAATTACTTCCTCATCAGACGCATCGGATTTCCCAAGCCGTATGTTTTCTAAAATCGACATGTTGAATAAAAAAGTGTCTTGCGTTACATAGCTGACCCGCCGCATCAGTTCATCCAACGATATATCCCGATACGCAACACCGCCTATGGTCAGACCTCCTTCCTGCACATCCCAAAACCGTGCAATAAGATTGGCGATAGTCGTTTTGCCGGAGCCGGAAGGACCGACAATCGCCGTCTTTGTTTTTTCAGGGAACACCAGCGAAATATCGTGCAGCACCTGCACATCTTCATACGCAAAAGAAACATGATGTAGCGCAATTTCATTATTCGGTATACTGCGGGCGGCTGTATCCGGTTCCTGCAATTCCGGAGCGGAAAGGACTTCGTCGATAAGGCGCTCACCGTTTTTAATATAGTAAAAGTTATCCATAAATTCCGTGAACTTTAAAAGAGATGTACCGATTCCGACGGATACCAACACGGAAAACAAATATAAGTGCGCGCTCAAGCTTCCGGCACAATATAAAAAACCGCCGACACTCAGCACGCTTGCTAAAAGCGAAGAGAGCACAACGATTGAAGGGGATGCGGCAATATACATTCTGTTATAAAGATGCAGCGTTGCGGTTTTATACTCGTCGATGGAGGTGTCATATTTTGAAAGCGCCGCATCTTCCCGTCCGAAAATTTTTATTTCTTTATTCCCACGAATATATTCGATAACGCGCCCGTTCATCGTTTCAAGCATTGTATAATAGGTTGCGGCAAACTCGTTCATAATGCCGATATACATCGGAAGATAGAAAAGCAAGGTCAATCCCGCAGATACCAATAGTGAAAGTCCCATCCGCCAATCAAAGCTGAAAAGTAATGCGATAATGCTGACAGGCA
>NZ_CALHGC010000264.1 GCF_938029485.1 uncultured Treponema sp.
AGCTTAAAAAGTGTGAGCTGTGAGCATGGAAATTACTTTATCGCTTCCACCTCTGCTTTAGATAGTCCTGCAATTTTGCAAATATCGTGCGAGCATTTTTCGGTGTTTTATTTGTTTTTTTTACAAAGAATATGAAAGTCGGCAACCCTTACACCACCTCTACCGCAGTTTTGCTGCGGAGATAGAAAATGTAGGCTTTAACCGATTTGGGCGACTGTTGTCCGCCGGGGTCTTGGCCGAATCCTTCCATTTTATAAAAATTTTCTACGGCAGCTTTGTAGATTAAAAGCTGCCTTCGATGTTGTTCAGGATAGATTTTTTGGTCGGTTTTATAATCGATGATATATGCGGTATCTTCGTATTCAAAAAGCAAATCGATTTGCCCTATGACGAGCTTTCCTTCGTAGAGGGTTAAAAAGCCGTATTCGGTTTTTCTGAAGGAAGCTTCTGACGCCTTTTGTCCCAGCGGAGAGGAAAGAAAAGCGGAGCACAGTTTTTCCACTTCCCGGGCGTACTTTGCAGGCAGTGTACACGGGCGGTCTAAAAAGCGGGCTTCCATCGCTTTGTGTACCAAGGTTCCGAACTCCGTAGAGGAAAGCTCATCTTCCTCCGGCTCGGTGCCGATATTACCGTCCGCTGTTTTCGCCGTGGAAGCGGCATCGGTTCCGGTGTTTCCGGCTTTTTCGGGATGTTCCATAGTTTGTGAATGTGCCATATTGTGTGATTCCTGATTTGAGATCGATGGGAGCGGCGTTTCGCTTAAATGAAGCCACTGCCGATCTTTTTCAAATTGAGTTGCCGGTATGACGCGCGGTTCCGCAAGCGGAAAGTTTTTTTCCGCAGCCTGCCGGTATATGGCTCGGGTTTCATCAAGATTGAAGCGCTGCCGGTCTTCCGCGGTGTGCTGTACTGCCGAGGCGGGGAGCGGTAACACTTCCGTAAAATGCACGCAGTTGATATCGCCGGATAGTGCCGGTAATAAGAGCTGAAAAAAACTTCGGTTATTTTCTTCTTTCTGAGGTTGTACAAGCTGTTGGCGTATTTCTTCCAAAGTGCGGGGTGTTTCCGGTAGTTCCTCAATATCGCCGCCGGTTTCTTGCACTCCGCTCATCAGCAACCGAACCTTCGCCCGCGTAACGGCGACGTAGAGAAGCCGCTTTGTTTCGGCGAGGTGTTTGGCGTTCGCTTCCTGCCGCAGTTCCTCAAAAAAGATATTGGCGGAAGGATCGTTTTTTGTTTCCGGCGGCAAATGGATAACCGGTCCTAAATCCTTGTGCAAAAAGACCATACCTTCCTTTTTTTCTAACTTGCCCGCATTACCGCAGTCGGGGATGCAGACAATCGGGAACTCCAACCCCTTGCTCTTATGCACCGTCATAATTTTAACCGCGTCGCCGCCGTGTTCAAGCGGAATTTCCATATCTTCAATCCGTTCTTCTACGTGAATATACGAAATCAGCGTGTCGATAAAAGCCGAAAGGCTCTGTCCCGCAGCATCCGCTTTTACCGCAAGCGCAAACAGGTAGTCATATAATTCCAGATAGCGGTGATAGCGCGGTTCCGTAAGCAGTATATACCGATACCCTTCGTCGTACCACAGCGCGGTAATCAGTTCGGCATTGCTCTTTTTTTTGATGTAGCCTTGTATCCGCTCAAAGAGCGCGCACGCAGCTAAAAAATACTGCCGGTCTTCCACTTCAAGTTCTTCGGCGGCGGCAGGATTAAAGGGCTGCCCTTCATGTTTAAGACTGTACAGCATCAATCGGGTGAAAGAGCGGTCGCTGAGGCGGACAAACGGAGAGCGGAGTGTCTGCGCGTAAACGGCTCTATCGTTGGGATACACCGCCAAGCGGAGCAAGGCGCAGATGTCGTTGAGCGGCGCGTCATGGAACAAGCCTTTTTGCTGCACGGAAATGTACGGGATTTTAAATGCACGGAAAAACCGTTCATAGACTGCTTGGTGTGTCGAAGCGCGCAGCAGTACCGCAAAATCCGACCATGTACACGGACGGGTTGCGTGTAAGGCGTCGTCATGTACAAGATACCGTTCCGCATGGATATCGGCTATTTTTTGCGCAAGCGTATATGCCTCGCATTCGATAGGAGTAAGCATGGGTGTGTCGGTATCGGTTTGATCGGCATCGCTCTGATCGGCGAACCGTTTTTTGTCGATAAATAAGATGTCCGTCTGCGGCATCAGATTTGGAACAGCGTCCCTGCTGAGGATGGGGATAAATTCCGCTTCAAACGCGGGTACGCCGCCGGTAAGAGGCTGATTGACTTCGGAATAAAAGACCCGCATAAATACGCTGTTAAAAAAGTTGAGCAGTTCAGGTTCAGTGCGGTAATTTGTTTGCAAGTTAATAGAAGCGGAACCGCCTCCTTGCCGTAAGTCCTGTGACAGCGTGCGGAACACCGAAACATCGGCGCCTCGAAACGCATAGATCGATTGTTTTTCGTCCCCGACAAAGAAAAGTTTATCCGGCACCAGTTCATCCGGTTCCGGTATCGATTGCTCGCTGCGCTCTTCCTTTTCCGCAAGCAGGAACAAGAGATCGCGCTGCAGGCTGTTATTATCCTGAAACTCATCGATCATAATCCGATGGGTTTGTTTTTTGTAAAAAAGCCGCAAGTCGGGATCGGTGATGAGCGCGTCAACGGCAAGCTGAGCAATATCGCCGAAGTGCAGTATGCTTCTCCGCTTTTTTTCGGCAATGAACCGTTCCTGCAAAACACTGCAAAGCGCGTATATCTTTTGTATCTGCTCTTTGTGCGCATAAAAATGATACAGACTTTGCAAGCGGCCGGAGCTTTCGCTCAGTTCACCGCAGAGCGCCTTGCACGCTTTTACGTCCTCATCCTTTTTTGAACCCATCGTTTTTTTAACGCTGCAAATTGCTTTCAGCCGTTCAAGAAAAACAGGGCACTGCGGGTCTTGCAGTGTAAACGGGAATTCGGGGAGTTGCACGTATGCTTCTTTTACTGCGCTGATGTAGTTATCGTTTCCTTCAAGATGAGCGGCAATATCTCCGAGAATGCGTTCGGCTTGTTTGCGATAGCCGGTAAATAATGGTTCGGCAGCGGCCAGCTGATTCTGCAAGGCCTCTGAAAAATCAATCGGGCGGGAGACCGTAACGTAATCGTTTAATATTTTGACAAAGAAGTCGTTGATAAAATCGGTAATCGGTTTATCGCCGAGTAGATATTGCAAGTTTGTGTCCGCACGGTGTTCAAGGAAAAAATCGAGCGAAAGGTTATAGGCGAGCCGTTTCGATTCGGCAAGGTCGATAGTGAAATCGGGACTGATACCGAAGCGCCGGCATGCGGTTACGGCAATCTTATGACAGAATGCGTCGATAGTCATAATTTGCGCCTTAAAAAAAGAATCCAATGCAGCGCCGGCGCGCTTCCGCTGTACCGCATCATCGGTTTCCGCATACATCTTTTGCAGCTCGCGGTAGATACGCCGGTGCATTTCCGCCGCAGCCTTGTCCGTGAATGTGAGGGCAAGGATATGTTCAACCTGATAGTTTTTTTCGGTAATCAGGTATACATAGCGGCTTGCCAGAACCTTCGTCTTTCCCGAACCGGCGCCCGCCGCTACGACGGCATTTTCATTTATTTTTACCGCTTGCTTTTGATGCTCGTTTAAATCTTTGCAAATATCAATCATGTTTCGTACTCGTGTGTTCTATAATTCATAATTATGAATTGTGAATTCTTAATTATAATGTATCTGTGAAAAGCTTATGGAGCCAGTGTAGGATATGCGGTATATTCTGTCAATTACAGTTTATGGGGATCGGATTGCTAAAATTGTATTTGAATATATATTCTAATCTATAAATATTTTTAAAATACCAACCCCAGCGTATGTTCATAAAGTTCACCGTTTCTTTTGATTAACTCGTATCGACGAACGTGACTGTTATACTGATACACCCTTTCTACATCAAGCTGGGCAATGACCGTTGTTATTTTATCCCATTCGGATATATACAGAACGGTACCGTAAATTCGTATTATGCCGGTATCGAATTGAGAATAGTCGATTTTCAATACAGCATCTTTAAAGACACGGCTGAAAAGTTCTCCGCGACGATACGGTATTGTCTTGAACTGTTCTATTTTACAAAATTCGCTATACTCCATACTATCATAGTGCATATCAAGGGCATAATGTCGAAACAGCAGTTTGTTTTCAACTGTGAAAAGATAGACAGAGCCGTTTCCCATGTGGGTTTGTCCGATGATTTCTATTACGGTATTATTCTCGGTCTTTATGATTTTTGCTGAATATACGGACATTTCATCGATTGTAAACTCAGTTATTGTTTTTAATGCCGAATGATATAAAACGACTCGATTTGACCAGTCGGGTTCATATATAACTATAAATAAATCGTATAAACCGTATGTGTCGACCATTTTAATTTCTTTTGCAAATGGGTGTTTTTCTTTCAGGGTAGCAAAAGCCTCATCGTGCGCCCATACGAGAGTAAGCAGCGTAAATGACAGCATTATCGTTATTACTTTTTTCATATTCAAGATATTCTCTCTTTGCGTGAGGGATTGCAGCGATAGCCTTTTTGCCGTTGGTTTAAGCAGCAGTTTATGAAGCGAAGCGTAATAACACTGCCCGAAACTTTTAAGTAACGGCAAAAAGCTACAAGCGGAAAGCCCGACGGTTTTCGCGAATGCGTAAACCGGCACGCCCGCATTCCTAATTAGGCATTCCATAAGCCTCAATCACCCATTAAATGAATTGAATTTATATTTGTGAAAAGCTTGCGGCGTTAGTGTAGGATATGCGATATATTCTGTCAATTATATAGTAAGGGTATCGCCGACTAGACTGGCATCCGTAAAGGCATAGATACAACTTGACAGCCGCTGCCGGCACAAGTACATTGATTATGATCTGTTGCCCTTGTGGGGTAATCAGCCATATCACCCTTTGCACAAAGATGTTTCTATCGTAACTTGAGGTATCCGCAAATGTCTTTTCTCATACTTGCTTACCTATTTTTTATTGGTTCCGTATCCGGCTGGATATTGGAGGTTTTCTACCGGCGGTATATTTCTTCTGCAAATCCTGAACGGAAATGGATCAATCCCGGTGCGTGTACCGGACCGTACCTTCCGCTGTATGGCTGCGGTCTGTGCATTTTGTATCTTCTTGTTGAAGAAGAAACGGAAATTTTTCATATATATACAGCATGGCGCAGTGTTCTGACGATCGCAGTTATGGCAATCTGTATGACGGTGATCGAATACATTGCCGGTATATGTACTCTGAAATTTGCAAAGGTACGTCTTTGGGATTACAGCCGCGAATGGGGCAATATACAAGGCGTTATCTGCCCAAAGCTTTCTCTGGTATGGATGTTTATCTGTATTTTTTATTATTTTCGCCTTCATCCATACATTTTGCAATCAGCTGGATGGGTTAAGAAACATCCATACGCATATTTCGGAATCGGTGTGTTTTATGGGATTTTCTCCGTGGATGCGGTAAAATCTGCTCAGCTTGTAGGTAAACTTAAAAAGTTTGCAGAGGAAAATCACATCATCATCCGTTACGAAGCAATTAAAGAGGAAGTCCGCCGCCGGCACGATGAAGCAAAAACAAAATATCATTTTTTCTTTCCGTTTCAGACCGGTATCCCGCTGTCTGAGCATTTGCGGAACTTGAAAGACACCTTTGAGCGAATCAAGGAAAAGGAGAAGAAATAAGGAAGGTTTATTTTAAGCGGCACAGATAGTATCACTTAAAAGCACTGCAAGTTTGCAGGTCGAATTTACCTATCTATTCAGGTTTCAAAATAAAGAGGTTACATATCAATATAAGAAACTGAACATTGATTCTTTTATTTCGGAAACATTGATTATTGATGGTAGAGTAGTAATTGCGTACGATAAATCGCGTTCAACGGATGAATTTATTATTTCTCTTGTCGGTACGGAAACTCTCAATAAAGACTTATCGTTGTACAAAAGCTAAAAGAAGTCAACTGTCAAGTGCTCCTTACAACGCATAATACAACACTTTTTACGAATGATCTGCTGCGTCCGGATTGCTTTTACCCGATGCATTGCTATTAATCTAATCTCGCAAGGGTTTAAACTCAATAGTGAGGTACACTCTGCCTATAGCATACAGGAACAAAAGAGCCATCAGCCGCTCACTGATTTATTAGAGATACATTTCCTTAACTTATCAGCGGTAAAAGGAGCTAAAATACGGCAAACCGTCACTATCCAAAAGCAAGAAAAGCTGCTAAACTGGTTGCGGTTTACCAGAATTCACCCTTTTGAAAATAGACGATGCAGGTGCTAGAAGCCAGCCGAAATAAAGCGGAAACGTATCGGGTATACGTTGAGCATTTATTTCGGCGTAGCGACAACGCAGATGCGCCGTATATTTTCAAAAGATGATAAGGAGGTAAGAACTATGCTAGCCACAACTTCACCGATATTACAAATGCTGAATGAGAAAATAGATGTTCTCAGTTTGAATCCTGAAGAGCGGAAGCTGTATGAATCGAGAATGAAACTGAAAAGCGACATAGCAACTATTTCTGAAGTGCAATACAATGCAGGGATCGAACGTGGCAAATCTCTCGGTCTCGCCGAAGGTTCCCGCCAAGCAAAGCTCGAAACGGCAGCGGCTTTTAAACGTTTCGGCTTTGATATTGACAAAATAGCCGAAGGAACCGGTCTAAGCCGCGAAGAGATTGAAAAACTGTAATTCTTAATTATGAATTATTTGGAGGTATATATGACGACAACAAAACATGTGATTGCGCTGACTGTATTTGCAGCGATGGCGGTGAGTCTTGCCTTTGCACAAGAGCTGACAGGTAAAGAGATTATGCAAAAGGTTGATAAGCGCGAAAAAGCTGCAACCGATTCGTTTACGATGCGGATGACGCTGATCAATTCCGGCGGTAAAAAGCGGGTACGCCAAGTTACGGCATATTCGAAGGATTACGGCAGCGAGAAAAAAACGGTGATGGTGTTTCTGCTGCCTGCTGATGTGAAAGGCGTCGGATATCTTTCTTTCTCGTATGATGACGCGGCAAAAAGCGATGACCGCTGGCTCTATATGCCTGCGCTCAAAAAGGCGAAGCGCATTTCCGGCTCTTCAAGTCAGGACTATTTTATGGGTACCGATTTTACCTACGACGACATAAGCGGGCACAAGATCGACGACTACACGTACACACTGCTTGCGGAAGAAACGGTGGACGGGAAAAACTGCTGGAAGATTGAATCGGTTCCGGTGAAAAAATCGATGTATTCAAAATATATTTCGTGGATCGATAAGGAATCGCTGGTGCAGGTAAAGGCGGAATTTTACGATGATCAAGGTTCGCTGTTGAAAGTGCTTACGGTAAGCGGCATCGAGAAAAAAGACGGCTTTTGGACTGCGGGCAAAATGGAGATGAACAACCTGCAAAAAAAGCACACAACCGTTATCGAAACGCTCAAGCACGAGTTCAACAAAAACATTTCGGACTCGTATTTTAGGGTGAATTCGCTTGAAGAAGGTAAAATCAAGTAGTCCTTTTGAAATATACGACGCATCTACGTTGTCGCTTAACAAAAAACAGTCCTCGACGTACAACAAGTACGCCTGCGGGTGTTTTTTGTACGC
>NZ_CALHGC010000265.1 GCF_938029485.1 uncultured Treponema sp.
TTTTTCTTCCGCACTCATGTAGGTATGCCTTATCATTACCGAATAAAAGAAAATCATCGCAATATCGTATATAATCTCTTATTTTCAATTCTTGCTTACAATACTGGTCTAGCGGAGTTAGGTAAAAATTACCGCTCCATTGGCTGGTATAGTTTCCAATAGGACAGTTATACCCGCCGGGAAAACTAAAAATAATATCGTCTATTATTTCTAAAAAATCTTTATCTTTAAATTTATTGTGATACATATTCGATAATATGCTTTGATTGATAGAAGGATAAAAATGATGTATGTCGCATTTAAGACAATATTTATTGCGCCTTACCGCTTCCATTGTTCTAAGACTTGCTTTTGTTTGCCCTCTATTTGCAATACACGCATAGCTATCGGCTATAAAAAGTTTTTCCATAATCGGCACCAAAACATTCATAACTGCATGTTGCACAATCCTATCCGGTGCATAAGGCAAAATGTATATAACGCGCTCTTTCGGCTCATATATTTTTCTGCTTTTATATGGAGATGTATGAAACTGCTTTGTTATCACAAGCTGCCGTATTGCTTCCAGATTCTTTTCAAGATTTTTCTCAAAAGCTATTACATCCCGCCTTGAACTCTTGCGTTTTTTTGCTCTTTTTTCGGCAAGTTCAAAATTTTCTTTCGTAATTATCTGTTGCCACAAATTACCATATCGTTTCATTGTATCTTAAAATACAGGATTTCCAATATTCACCTTTCGGTTACTAATTGGAAATCCTCTCCTCTTCGTATTTTGGCATTCCGCCAAGGATATGGATTCAGCCGGAGTTATCGCCATAAATGCAGGGAGTTTGCATATTCCATAATCTCCGTATCGCACCGCGCCCCCCGACATTCGTATTCGCACTCGAACGGGTGTAATTCGCATTACGCGAGCGCGAACCGCAAGACGCCGCATTATTCCAGTTGCCGCCGAACAAAAGGGCACTTTCAATCCATAACCTAAGTAAAAAGTTTTTGCGCTGCGATACCGCAGCGCAAAAACGCTACTTCTTAATCATCTAAATTGCTAAAAAGCAATCCCTACTTCCTTTGCGCGTTGCGCCTTACGCCTTACGGATAACTCGGCTCGCACCGCGCCCCCCGACAGTCGCATGCGCACCCGAACGGGCGCAATCCGCAGCACGCGAGCGCGAACCGCAAGACGCCGCACTAGCCCAGTCGCCGCCGAACAAAAGGGCATACGAAGAACCATAAGTCTGTCCAAAGCTTCCTTGTCCGTCGTATGTAGCCCACCCAGAACCGCCGTTAGCACACGTACATTCAGACCACTGCCATAATACGCCGCAACAATCTTCTACACCGATAAAACTTATCATCCGGTTATTTGCAGTGTCCTTGTGCCCGCCTGTGGTTACAGGGTCTGTACTTCCGGTGATGTTAGTACCTTCGTTACTTCCGGCAGCCATACTTGCAAATTCATGATCAAACAAAAGACGTTTTTTAACCTGCCGCATATCATCCTGATGATTTTGCTGCGGCCTTGTATCGGTGATAGTTCCACCGTATACGGAAGCCGTAAGTTTACCTCTTCCGCTCTGCAAATAGACATCATACGCCATATCAGTGTCTACATCGTAGACCATTCCGCTCGGTTCAGCATAGGGTTTAAATGAAAGGCAGAAGACGGATTCAGGTAGAATATCTCCCGCTTTAAAACCTGACAGCGGATGTTCTACGGTAAGCACATCATAATAGGTACCGGTAGAAATCGCCGTAATTTTCTTGTTATAGAACGTATAAAAACCGTCCTCATCATTTGTATTATACTGCTTTACAAGGTAGTTATTACCGGCAGATTCAGTACCCGGCGAAGCAGCTGCTTTTACCGTAAGACCATCCCCTGCATCAGCGCATAATGTCGCGAACTGCCCGATTTTGCGCGTATTATTCATCGTGTAATTTGCACTGACGTCGTTAGGATATGTAGCATTACAACTTACAACGAGCTTAACACTTGCTCCATCGGGTACAAGGTAAATATAGAAATCCCTGCCGTTCAGTTGCCCCGTCCGAGTACTTGACGCATCTGCGGCCGTTTGCATACCTTTTGATAAGTCATAGACCGTATCGGTATCAACATCGAACCAGCGCTTTTCAGTTCCGTTACTGTCAGCAATGTCGAGCCTGATGTGCGTACCGGCCTTGATTTTCACGGCTTTATGGTTTTTGTTTGAAAAGTCAAACGTTAAAAATCGCTCTTTCCCAAACGCAAAGCCAATCCCGTTCGTACCGCTATTACGGGCAAGTTCTCTATGCACTTCGTAATAACGGGCTATATCGTCTTCTTCTTTGGGTGCTGCAACTTTAGCGCGGCCGTTTTTATCTCTTACAATCGCAGTAAAAGCTTTGGTATACGGTGAAATGCTGCATTCATTAAAAATGAGCTCGTCGGTTCCAATACGTTCAAAATCGTCATTGGTATAGAATACTTTACCTTTGTTGACAGTTCCGTCCTTTATAAACACAAACTTATGAACAAAAGCGCCTGCATTTGCAACAGTGTAACCGCTATACCTATTCCATGCGCCGGTTTGTACTTCCCAAAAACCGTTTTCCTTTGCATCTTCCTGATTTTTCAAGAAGACGAGTTGTCCCGCAGACACGGAAATACCGTCAATAGTCATTGCGCCGCCTACCGCAACATCTATATTTTCAGTAGAGGCTGCAACCGGTAAATCAGTAATAAAACTGAATCTTGACATAATGTCATTTGCATACTTATAAAGATTGTTTGCGGCGTCCGCTAAAGCGATAATAACCTTTGTAAGATTTTCATTTGAAGTAAAATCAACTCCACGTACAGACAAACTCTGCCCCATCGGGATATTACTTCCCTTTACCTGCGTTGTTTCCGTACCGAAGTCAATATTGGCTGCTTTTATGGAAGCGGGTTTGTGGCTTCCATCCTCGTTGTGTGCGACAAGAAATTGATAAAAAATATCTGCCAAATAGCCGGGATTGAATGTTGCTCTTTTATTCGCAGTCCATTCTTCGTTAGAAACATTGTGCTTGCGTGCCGTAACGTTTTTAATTAAATCTTCCGTAATGTTTGTCGTTCCGGCAGGAATAATGACTTCGGCAATCTTTACATACCCCGAATCAACTGCCGGAGCGGAGGCGGAACCGTTAGAGCCTTTCTTAACGGACACTTCAAGTCTTATTCGTTTTTTTGTGGCAACTGTCCGGTTTGTTTTTGTACCGGTTGCAGG
>NZ_CALHGC010000266.1 GCF_938029485.1 uncultured Treponema sp.
CAGTCTTAGATTAAGCCCTCCGCACGAATAAAAAAATATTTATATATTGGTGATTCGAGAATTATATGCTATTATGAGAAATATTTATGGAGGTTTATGAGATCACCCGTCCGAATTTGTGAGCAGACCGTTCCGCCTAAAAATGTGCAGCTCGGCGCTGTGTATGATGCCGCCGCTCAAAGCTGCCGTTTTTCTTTATGGGCGCCGACTTCCCGCGATGTGTCGGTAAACCTCTATCAAAACGCCGGTGATTCGTCGCCTGCTTTTACGCTTCCTCTTCAGTATGATGATGCAACCGGTCTGTGGTGCGGCATCTTTGCGGAGCGGGATCCGGAACTGCTCTTTTACGATTACACGCTGACAAATGAAGCGGGAACGCATACCGTGCTCGATCCGTACAGCCTCTCGATGGCGGCTTATACCGGTAACGGAAGCCACGGACGGGGCGCTATTATCAACCTGCAAAAAGAAACGCTCAAACCGGAGCGGGAATATCCGTATATTACCTTGCAAAAACGGGAAGATGCGATTATTTACGAAGTGTCCGTCCGCGATTTTACCGCAAGTCCCGACTCCGGCGTTAAAAATATCCCCGGCACGTATAAAGCTTTTATCGAAAAAATCCCCTACTTACGCGAACTGGGCATTACGCATATTCAGCTGATGCCGGTGCTGAACTTTTACTATACGGACGAGACAAATCAGCAGTATGAAGATGCCGGTACCGTGCATAACAACAACTACAACTGGGGCTATGACCCGCACAACTATTTTACGCCCGAAGGCTGGTATGCAAGCGAGCCTGAACATCCCGAAAGCCGCGTACGCGAATTGCGGGAGCTGATTAACGAGTGCCATCGGGCGGGACTCGGTGTAGTGCTCGACGTGGTGTATAATCATGTTGCGCGCACCGATCTTTTTGACGCGATTGTCCCGGGCTATTACTTTCGGACAAATCCCGACGGCAGCTATACCAACGGCTCGTGCTGCGGGAACGATATTGCTTCGGAGCGGCCGATGGCACGAAAGCTTATTACCGATTCGGCTGTACACTGGGTGAAAAACTATAAGGTTGACGGTCTCCGGTTTGATCTGATGGGACTGCTCGATACCGAGACGGTGTTGGAGGCGTACAACCGCTGCAGGGAGCTTAATCCGTCGGTACTGTTCATCGGGGAAGGCTGGAAGCTGTATAACGGAGCAGAAGGTACCGTCGGTATGGATCAGCGGTACATGACCGAAACCGACAGCGTTGCCGTCTTTAACGATGAATTTCGCGATTTGGTAAAAGCAGGCGGTATGAACGAAGAAGGCAAGGGCTTTTTAACCGGCGGCAACGTCGATCTTAAACAGCTCTTTTGCAACTGTATCGGTTTACCTCAGTGTAACTATACCGCCGACAGCCCGGGTGATAACGTGCAGTACCTTGTTTGCCACGACGGGCTTACGCTGCACGACTGCATCGCCCATAATGCCGGGCTTGATGAAAGCATTCCTGCACAACGGCAGGAGCTGATTGCCCGTATCAAACTCGGCAACGCGCTGGCGCTTACTTGTCAAGGGATCGCATTCTTACACGCCGGACAGGAGCGGGGGCGTACCAAGCCGAATGTGCACGGAGCGGCGGAAGAATGTATCGGTGCTTTTGTGCGGAACAGCTATGACGCTTCGGACAGCGTTAACCGTATTGTATGGACGCTCGATGAGGATTACGCCGAGCTGCTCGCATACACGCGCGGGCTTATCGCGTTGCGGAAACGGTTTGACGTGTTTAGAATAGGAAATGCCGGACGCATTGCACAAGTCGCCGCGTTTTTGCCCGCAGAAGACGCAGCGGTTGCTGCATCGGGTGATTGCAGCGGTAACCGATGTGCCGTAAAGAGTGATACCGGAGCATTGTCCGAAACGGAGAAGCAGTACGGGCAGGCATTCGGGTACACACTTGACTGGACGGACGGCACGTGGTTTTTGTTGTTTAATGCCGCGGGAACGGAACACTGTTTTACACTTGGCGGCGCATTACAAAAGCCTGTGGTTTTTGTCGACGGAGTGGCGGCATCGCCGGACGGCATTGCACAGCTCTCCGGTGTACGATTTGAGCAAAACCGGATCATACTAGATCCGTACACTGCGGCGATTGTTCGCAGTGAATAGACCTGTTCGATAACTTCGTTGTCGAACAGGTCGGCGAGTTCTAAATTGTACAAATAGCACGATTTAGAACATCGCATTTCAAGGTAACCTGTTCAGAAACGGAAGTTTCCGAACAGGTTTAGTAGATTTTTTTCATAACAGATTGGAGGTGTTATATGAAAAAAGCAATTATAGGGCTTTCAGCCTGTGTATCTTTGGTGCTTCTTCTTGCTCTTACGGGCTGCGGTGGCGGTTCCGAGAAGAAGGACGATAAAGCCGGCGCTATGAAGGGTGAAACGGTTACCATCAAAATATGGGAATCCGAAGGCGCCGAAAAAGATTTTATGTTGTTCGCTGCGGAGGAATACAAGAAAGCGCATCCGAACGTATCCTTTGTGTATGAGCCGGTGCAGTCGGTTGATGCGCGGACAAAGATTGAAATGGACGGCCCTGCAGGTGTCGGTGCGGATATCTTTGTTGCACCGCACGATCACATCGGCGCCTTTGTCGCAGGCGGTCATATTCTCCCCTTTGACGATGCGTCTGTTCTCGATAACTTTATCCCCGCTGCATTGACATCCGCCGCGTATGAGGGAAAAAACTACGGGTATCCGCTCGCAATCGAAACCTACGCATTGTTCTATAATAAAGACCTTTTGCCGGAAGCGCCTAAAACATGGGACGCGGTGGAAACGTTTGCAAAGACGTGGAACGATAAAGCTCAAAATAAATATGCATTGGTCTGGGGTGTCGGAAACGCATACTTTAACTACATCTTTATGAGCGGCTTCGGCGCACCGCTTTTCGGACCGAACGGCAACGATCCCAAACAGCACAACGTAAACAGCCCCAATGCTATTACCGGTTTGACTTATTTCCAGAGCCTCCGCCAGAAGATGCTCAATGTTCCGTCGGGAGATGTCAGCGGCGACTTCTGCAATTCCTCATTTACGGAAGGAAAAGCGGCAATGATTATTACCGGCCCATGGAAAATCTCCGACTTTTCAAAAACCAATCTTAACTACGGTATTGCGCCCATTCCGGTGTTTCCCGGTATGACCAACCCGCCTGCTTCATTCTCAGGGCTCCGCCTTGCGTTTGTAAGCGCATACAGCGACC
>NZ_CALHGC010000267.1 GCF_938029485.1 uncultured Treponema sp.
TATAATCAAAAGTCATACTTTCTTACTATTCCGCAATGCGGCGAGTATGCGTATCCTTTGGGGCAGTTGGTAGTTTATCATACGGCCGACGGTATTTTTGTACGAGATAGCGAGGATAAAAGCAACGGAGTAGGTCCTTTTACACTTCCCATTTCCGTTAGGTCCAGGCGCGGCAGCGATCGGATTCAAATGAAATCGGGGAATTTAAAAGAAGTAAAAAAAATTTTGAATGAATGGCATGTTGATTCACTTGCTCGCGAACTTTTGCCGATTATCATAGAGGATAGCTGTGTACCGAAACGTATACGCGCCTTATACGGCAGTCTGCTTGGATATAAGAACTGGTTTGTGGAGGAACAATAGAATGCTCAAGACTATAAAGCGGATCCTTTTAATAGAAACGCTGCTGGTATTTTTACTACCTGCAACGGCAGTGTATTCGCAAACGGTAAACCGTGAGCTGCAGCATATGAATACTTCGTATGCGCTGCAATATTTGCAAAAGGCCGCCGCGCTCTATACCGATGCAAACTATGCGGAAGCTCTTGAATATGTCGAAAAAGGCATGACGTTTGACGATTCTTTTGCAGACTTCTTTTATTTAAAGGCTCAATGCCTTATTCAGTTGAACGGCGCCCGTGCACAAAGTCTCGATGCTGCGGAAACGGCTCTGACGTCGGGGCTACAGTTACGTATCTATAACCGCGACAATCTCGTTTTACTGCTTGCCCGCCTTTATACTGAAACGGAACGCTATAGTGAAGCGATTCGAGTGTTGGATTCACTTGCGTTTGATTCCGCCGACCGTGACTTTTACCATGCTGCTGCACTTTATGGTTTAGGCCGTGACGGGCAGGCGCGGGATGTAATCGAAACCGCGTTGACCCGCTGGAGTTTTGACGTTCGCTTCCCTCGGCTGTTCTTTTTACAGGAGCGGGATAAAGCGATGACCCGCGCAGGGAAAAAACTTGCCGACTCTCTTTTGCAGCAGCTCTATGTCTGGAGCGAACAAGAACCTGCGCTTGCGGTATATGCAGCTCCCTTTGATCCTAACCCGCAGGAAAACAGCCGCCGTTTAAAAGTCTACCGTAATATGCACGCAGCGGACAGCCGAAACCTTGATGCACGGACGCAACTTGCCGCGGTTTTAGCTGAACTACGGTACGGCGTTATCGATGAAAAAACCGCCGTTAAAGAATTTTTTGCCGTAACCGTTACCGATCATTTGCCGCAACAGGTAACTGTTAAAGCGCCCGTATCCGCCTTGTATTCCGATCAGCTGATTGAGTTGTGCCGGCTGACCGGTACGGATGCTATGAGAAAAGAAATCGGCAGCCGTCTTAAAACATTTAGCGGCGTGCTTTTAGAGGATGATAACCGCGACGGTATCTCCAATGCAGCTGTTTTCTTTGAACAGGGACGCCCCGTATCGGCCTATTTTGATCTGAATCAGGATGAGGTGTATGAATATCAGGTGCAGTGCAATTTCGGCACCCCCGATCTCATCTTTACACCGAAAAACAGTTATGCCGTTCAATATGATAGCTATCCTGCAATACATTCGATTGTACAAAAGACGGAGAAGCGGGAGTATGTCATGCGTCCGCTTGCACTTCGATGGGAACCGGTTGCTCAGATTGAACTTGATTTAAGACTGCGCGATACTGATGCGGAAGCTCCTGCTTTCTTTACGCTGCGGTTACGCAACAATGCCCGCCTGCTGCAAGAGTACGATTTTATCTTATCGGTGTTATATAGTGAAGAGCCTGCGCCGGAGGATCGGAGCGCCGTGGTGCGGACTCATTTTGAGAACGGGCGGATGATTTCTGCCGAAACAACAAAAAGCACACAAACCATCGCACTCAGCCGGTATCGAAACGGTGTTTTGTCTCAAAAAGAATATGATTATGACGGTGACGGATTTTTTGAAGTGCTGGAGCAGTACGGAAAGAAGGGGGCACTTGAAAAAATTTCGGTTGATACCAATAAAAATAAGGTATTTGAATATTATGAAGTGTATAAAACGGACGGCAGCGTCATAAAAAAATGGGATGGAAATGAAGATGGTACGCCGGAAATTCAGTACACGCAATTTCCGGCGGGGAATGCTCAAACGGTCTGGACTCACCGTTATTCGGGTTTGCCGGTATCGATTTATTATAAAGACGGAGTCCCTGAGCGGCTGACCATCGGCAGAACAAATGTGCCGTTGATAAAAGATTCTTCGTATAACGTATATTGGCTTGGAATGCGTCCTCCTTTTTCGGATACGGTAACCGAACAGCTTTCAAGATTGTTTAATGACAATGATGCCGGTGTGGAAGCACAGACAGTGCTGATCGGAAGTTATGAATTATATGCCGTCCGTTCCGGCGGTGCCGTATTCGTACAGATGCTTACAGCCCCTGTTACGGTAGAGGAGAGAAGGTGAAGCGCCCCTTATTTTTATTATCCGTCCTGTTGATTGCCTTGTTGTGCTTTTACTCCTGCGCAACGGTTACGCCGTCTTTTCCCCCAAGTATCGATTATACGGACAGCCGCAGTGTCACGCGGGAGCTTGAAGCTGTTCGCAGCCTTATTGAAGAAAAACCGCTTAATGCCCTGCTGCGGGCAAAGCGTTTAATACTGTATACCGAAAATACCGATGAAACGAACACGCTGTATCAAGAGGCTAAAAGCAATGTTGAGAAACTCTTCCTGCAGACAGTAGAAGACGGCAAATGGGAAGAAGCACTCAAAATATTCCGCTCGCTTACCGCATTAGGGCATCCGCCCGCGCAGTGGAGTGAGAAAAAACTCATGTCGGCACAGCAAAACAAATGGAAGGAGAAAAAATTTGATGCGCTGATTCAGGATACCGCCCGATTATCAAACGGAGTGAATGATGCGCCGTCGTTGGAAACGGTTCGAAAGATGATGAAAGGAACCGTAACGGTGTGGGTTGACCGCGGTATGACGATTGAAAAAGGTTTGGGAAGAGCAGACCGAATGATCGGGTCGGGCTTTTTTATCGACGCTAACGGCTATTTAATTACAAACTATCATGTTATTCAAAGCGAGGTTGATCCCGAATATGAAGGGTTTTCCCGTGTGTACATCAAGCGTGCGGAAAATCCTACGGTGCGGATACCGGCAAAGGTAGTCGGCTGGGATACGATCTTCGATCTCGCGCTTCTTAAAACGGAAATTGATCCCGAAGTTTATTTTCAGCTCGGCTCTTCGGAAGACTTAAACATCGGCAGCAGAATATATGCAATCGGCTCGCCCGCCGGATTGGAGCAGACGCTTACTTCCGGTATCGTGTCGGCACAAAACCGGCGTCTTTTATCTTTGGGCAGCGTATTGCAGATTGATGCACCTGTTAATCACGGCAGCTCAGGCGGGCCGATTATCGATGAGGCGGGTAGGGTGCAGGCGATCGTGTTTGCCGGTCTTGAACGCAACGAAGGCTTAAACTTTGCGATACCGGTTGAGCTGCTGCGGCTTATACTTCCTCAACTGTACGTAGGCGGCGAAACCGTTCATGCATGGATGTCTTCTTACGGCATTTCCGTAAAGCCGGCGCCTCAGCAGGAGGCCGGAACGGAGTTGGTCTATGCACTGCCGGATTCCTCTGCGTCTGCGATTCCTGCCGGTGCTCTGATTACCCATCTGAACGGGCGGGCGGTTCCCAGCTTGGAATCACTGCAGGCCGAGCTGATGCGGTTAAGCGCCGGTACGATTGTTAAACTTTCAGGTTATGCTCCCCTGCATACTTCTGCCGTGAAAGGTGTTCTTTCCTCCGGCTCCGGTACCGATGCAAACCTCAGTGCCGTCACTGATACGACGGACAGCTCGGGCACCGATGCGACTGGCGGTACCGGTAATAGAGCAAACAGTACCGGCAACACAGACATCAGTACCGGCAATACGGCGGACAATGCAAGAGACTCCGTCGGTACTATGGGCGGCGTAGAACGGATTGAACATAGCTGGGAAAAAACACGGCAGGATTGGTACGTACAACTGGAAGCCCGCCCTAAACAACCGGCGGAACTGGTGTATCGTAAGGATAGCCGCGCACGGGTTATGCTGCCGGCGTACGGTATCTACCTTGAAAACGCCGGCGGAAAAAAGTCTTTTCGAATAACGGAAGTTGTTCCCGGCAGCTACGCCGATGAAACGGGCTTTTCCGCCGGAGACTATCTTGAAATCCATGATATGGAAGTACAAAAAGCCGAAGAAGCGCTATTTACCCGGATTTATACCAAACGCCGAAAATCCGCCTATCTCGATACGTTCATCGATATTTGGGCATATCTGGATAACCCATCATACTTTTAATTAAGGGCATCTCTAAAAACTGCAGTTTTAGTAGAATATGTATACGGCCGGATAGGGGATTGTTTAATACACTATCAGGTAATGTGTTTTCGTTTGCCGGATTCGTGCGGGTATGTTGTTTTGGTCAACAGGATAGCCGCGCCGAAAATCTTTTTTACGCTTTCCTACTATTCATATCATTGTATTTCGTTATAGTGTTTTACATATTCTATAATTTTAAAGGGGCATTTCATGATTAAAGCGCTGATTTTAGATTACGGCAATGTTATTTCGTTAACCGATACGGAATCTATCGATGCAGTCATGGCTGCCGAAACCGGTCTTCCGGCGGAAGTATTCGGGAGCCTATGCAGCATACACCGCAATGATTTTGACCGAGGTATTATCAGCGGCGAAGAAATGTACAGCCGCTTGCTGCAACAGAACGGCTATGCGAAAGCGGCCGAAAATATGGCTTTGCTGAAAAAGATGGTAGATATCGATTTAGCTGCTTGGCGGGTTTTAAATGATGCGGTATGCGATTGGGCTTTGGATATTCAAAAACAAGGATTCAAGCTGGGCATCCTTTCCAATATGCCGTATCAATTTTTAGAGCGATATGAAAAAGAAATTCCGCCCTTTGTTGCCGCCGATTATGCGTGTTTTTCGTGCCGCTTACATCTGATAAAACCTGAACCGGAAATTTACCGAAATTGTCTTGAAGGTTTAGGCATTCACGCAGATGAGGCTGTTTTTTTCGACGACCTTGAACGGAATATTGCAGCTGCGCAGAAGCTTGGGCTCCGCGGTTTTGTGTGGACAGGGCTCGATCAGGCTCAGAAGGATTGGCTTTCCTGTCTGTAAACGAATATAGTGCTTGTTGAGTTTTAATAAGCCGATGAATATGAACGGCGTCTTAAAAAACAGTGCAAATCAACAGCCCCGATGCAGAGCGTTGGGGTATTAAACCCTCCGCACGAATAAAAATTTCATAAGGGACACGGAACTATGCTGCCGGCAAAAGAAGAAGCGATGAAACTATTGGAAGAAGGATATGCCCGAAATCCGGGGCAATGGAAAGATCATTCTATTGTAACTGCTGAGTGCGCTTACAAAATAGCGGAACGGTGCGCAGGAATGGATCCCGAAAAAGCATACGTTCTCGGCTTACTGCATGACATCGGTAGAAGAGAAGGAGTAACGTATATCGCACATGTGATAGACGGATACCGTTATCTCACTGCGCTCGGCTATGATGAAGCGGCGCGCATTTGCATTACCCATTCTTTTGCCAGACAAGACATAAGCGATTATATCGGCAAAATCGACATTCCGGCGGATCGGCTGGAGGAATTAAAACGTTTACTTGCCGGTTACGACTATGACGATTATGATCTGCTTATTCAGCTCTGCGACGGTATCGCACTTCCTAACCGTTCCGTGCCGGTAGATGAACGCATCGCCGACGTAAAAAAAAGATACGGTCATTACCCCGAAGAAAAGCGGAAGAAAACGCTTGAACTGAAACGATACTTTGAAGCAAAATCGGGACTCGATATCGATCATCTTAATATCGCGCTATAGATGCCACTTCTCCACAGAAGCGGAAGCATTAAATGGTGTTTTAGAGAGTGAGACAACACGGGGAATAGCAGTACCGCCTCCTGCATTTCAGTCGGAATATGCTGTGGAAGTTGAACCGAACATTGCATTTGCTCTTATGCTGCGTAAAAGACGAGGAGAAAAAACACAAAACGAAATAACTGACAAGTTGAATATTTCATATCAGCAATATCAACAACTGGAGAATCCGAAAAAGGCGAACCCGACGCTGCGGACAATCGCAAAGTTACAAAAGATATTCGATTATAAATTTGTGAGTTTTTAAAAAGCTTTTTTGGCATGGTGTAGTGATATATTAATCAATTGTGCACTAATCTGATTAATGCAGTTATAAGTCTTGAATTTCATAAACAAACATTCATAGGAGTTTCTGATGGATATGCTGCAATGTTTCGTTATGCTTGGGTAGGCGGTTCAATTTGGGGGATCACCTTCGGCGGAATTATCGTTATGATAATCGGTACGGTGCTCTTTAGAAATATGAGCAAGCACTGTAAAGGAAACCTGAAATGATCAACAGAGCGTCTGCATGACAGTGCTGACATATTGTATGCACCGTCATCTGTGATGGTATTAAGTTTATTATATAAAACTATGCAGAAATTAATTGCTTATATTCCTTAATTCTTTGATGTATGCAACAACATCATCTTCTGTGCGACACGCAAACTCACGTTCAGCGGATGCCATTTACACAAATCTTTTTACAGAATCGATTAATAATCACCTGTAGTAATAGCTTTCCTTAAAATACTATTTATTTTTGTTTGATAGCCTTTACCTCCGGATTGAAGTGCTGCAAGAATATCCGCATCGATCTTTATAGAAATTGTTTTTTTAACGGGCGTTACATTCCAATATGCTTCATGCGCCGGTCTGAGTCTGGCTATTTGTGCCTTTGTCAGTTTGGGGCTATCCTCATCATACGATATAGGGTGATTTTTTATTTCTTCCAATCTTTCAGCCGTTAATAAGGTATAACTTCTGCGGCTACAATAGTTAAAACGGTGCAAAAAGCCGCCCACTTATAAAAGAGAGAAAAACAATAATCGAATTTGTTTTCCGGAAAAAAATACCCCGTATCTCTTCAAGCTCTGACATAAATAGTGAGAAAACGGTATACTACTCATATAGGTAATTATATTGGAATAGATGAGCTATGAGCGGTTTCTTGATATTGGAGTGAGAGGTTTACGTGATGAATGTAATAGAAATAAGCGATGTAACAAAAAAGTATAGCGAAGCAACCGTTGTGCATTCGGTTTCTTTTTCCGTCAAAAAGGGCGAGATATACGGACTGTTGGGAAGAAACGGCGCTGGTAAAACGACGATAATGAAAATGCTGTTAGGGCTTGTAAAACCGACGGAGGGGCAAGTCCATATCTTAGGCAATGATACCAATACCGGCGAGGGAAAAGCCATATTACGGAAAGTCGGCTGCATCATAGAAAATCCGGGGTTTTACGCCAATTTAACGGGAACTGAAAATTTGCATATTTTTGCACGCTTAAAAGCGCTTGACGATGAGGCCGTACAAAAAGCTCTGGCGTTGGTCAATTTACCGTATAACGACAAAAAACTCTTTTCAAAATATTCACTGGGAATGAAGCAACGATTGGCGATTGCCAATGCCGTTATGCATGATCCTGAAGTGTTGATACTGGATGAGCCTATTAACGGACTTGATCCTATCGGCATTGCAGAGGTAAGAAAACTGCTTATCGATTTAAAACAATCCGGGGTGAGCATTTTAATATCCAGTCATATATTATCTGAAATTGAAAGTTTGGCAGACCGCATTGGAATTATCAATGACGGAAAATTGATCGACGAGATACATATCGCTGAATGGCAAAATAAAACCGAAGGCATAAAAATTTTTATACAGGATACGGAGCATGTAAAAAAAGTTCTTCTTAAAGAAGGGGTAAAGGAATCGGATATCATCTGTTTAGCGGACGGTATTACGGTAAAAAGCGATATCAGTGTTGCACAGCTTAATACAATTTTTGTCGGTAATGGCATAGAGGTGTCCGGTATTATGAAAGAACGGATGACGCTTGAAGACTATTTTAAAAAGGTTACGGGAGGTCAAGGAATTGGTTAATGTGCTGGTATCCGAAATACGGAAAAATAAAAGATCAAAAGCGCTCGCTATTTCCGCACTATTAATTGTCGTCTATGAAGCGATTACCGTTTTTTATACGGTACGTGCGGTAGGCTTATTTGACAATTTTATGTACTTGTATAAATTTGCGTTGAGCTATATGGACTTTCTCATTCTACCGATGCTATTGCTGTCGTTTATAACGGCAATTTTTTCTACTGACTATAAAAGCGATACGATAAAATACTTATGGACAATTCCGGTGTCAAAAAAACGGTTTTTCTTTGCGAAAGCCGTATATGTGTTATTGCTGGCATGTATGTTTATGACAGCGGTGTTTGTCATCACCTGCATTGCGGGATACTGCAGCCGGTTTCGATCCGGTATGGCGGCGGCACTCATTTTACGGTTCTTTTTGCTGTGCGTTTTAAGTTCAGTCTTTGTAACACTGGCTATGCTGCCTGTTTCGCTTATCACCGTTTTTACAAAGGGGAATACCGTTATCACGAATTTAGCGGGAAGTATATATGTAATTGCATCTTTTTTATCGATGAGATATTTGCAAGGGATCAGCCCATTGGCAAGTGTGCCGCATATTATCTGGTATAAGAATTTTGAAGGTGTACAAAATAATCCCCATATCGGTTTATTGCTGATCAATGTGATTGCCGTATTTATACTCTACCTGATTGCATCGCTGATCATTCTTGAAAAACAGGAAGTATAGGCTTATGAGAATGATAGGAATGCTGTGTGTTGAATTTAAAAAGCTGAAACGGAAAAAGTTTTTTTGGATACTACTGCTTGTAATTATTATGTCTGCCGTTATACAGGAGCTTATGGGAAAGAGAGTATATAATAATGTTGCGTATGGCGAAACGTTAGGATTTTTCTTGCATAACGGGCTTATTGTAAACAGTTATTATTTGTTCATACCGATTTTTTCGTTGATAGGGATGGAATTGTTTTTATTGGAAAGACAAAATAATACGCTTGTCAATATATTAACGGTGCCGATAACAAAAAATATTCTTATTACGATCAAAACCGTTGCGCTCTGTATCATTGCTCTGTTATATACCGTACTTACGTTTCTTTCGATATGTCTGTTGGAAACAGAATTTAACCTGCATACTATACGAACCAATTTTGTATTGACTCATTTGGCTGTTTATGTCATTCACGGCATCGTGTGTACTGTCATAGCGATGATGATAATCGGTATTATGCTGCATTTTAAGCAGAGTGCACAGGCAGCTGTAGCAGTAAGTTTTATTGCCTCTTTTGTCGGAGTTTTTATATCTCAAACACCGCTTCCATATCTTTATTGTGTTAATGCAATGTTTTATCTATCCGGTGCCGCTCAATCAACAGGTTTTGAAAAAATGATTGCCGCTATTGTTGTATTGATTGTGTGCGGAGTGACAGGGCTGTTATTTAATACGCTATCGAAGGAAGAATGTTGAGATAAGTGGAAGGGCTGATGTCATTAAGAATATACATTCATGTACATCTGAAGATATAGATGAAAATATCAAACGCAGATGCCCCTCCGGCGCTCTGCATCGAGGTATGCTGGTTTACCTGCGGCATTGCATGCCTCACCCAATTGTTAATAGATTTAAATTCATTATTTGTCAAGGAGAGTATGAAAAAGCTAAAAAGCAATGATCTAGCCTGCTTAATCCTTTAGGCATGTAATCGGAACAACAAACACTCCATCCTCTCGTTTATAGGCAAATGGAGCAACTCCGCATAAAACCATCAAAAAGGCAGGTTTCTTCATTTTTTCCGTATCAATTTTTGACGTTAATTTCAACAGACTTTCTGCGCCTTCATTGATCGACTGATCCCCTCCCAGTTTTACCTCAACCAAACCATAGCTGCCGTTTCTTAAATGAATGACAGCATCACATTCAAGACCTGTCTTATCTCTATAATGATATACACTGCCATCCAATGCATCGGCATATATTCTTAAATCTCTGACACACAAGTTTTCAAATATCAAACCCATAAGCTCCAGATTATTGACCAGATCCGTTGGACCAAGTCCAAGTGCTGCCACAGCTATAGACGGATCCACAAAATACCTAGTATCAGAAGTTCGAATAGCCGTTTTTGATCGCAAATTCGGATTCCATGCAGGAGAATCTTCAATGACAAATATTCTTTTCAAAGCATTCAGGTACCCATAAAGAGCTTCCTTATCAAAGGTTTCTACATCATTACTGATTACATCTGATCTGATTGTTTCCAGAGAAGCTTGTGTTGCAACATTTCTAGCATAGGATTTTAGTATACGTTTTGTTCTTTCAGAATCTCTTTTTACTCTATCGACTCTGGATATATCATCATTTACAACGGCATCATAATAATCAAATGCTTGTTTTAATGCGACTTTCTTACCATGATTCAGAGCTGCCGGCCATCCTCCCCGGCAAATCAAAAAAGCAATTTCATCAATACTATGATTGTCCACAGTGGATATGTCTTTCTTATTAAACAGATCCATTAATGACACTTGGCCGGTGGAATCTTTGGATTCAAACAGAGACATCGGACGCATTTGCATACGCACGATCCGGCCTGTTCCTGTATGCATGCTCTCATCTAACGCAGCAGGAATCGAAGAACCTGTAAGAATGAACTGTCCAAATTCTCCTCTCCGGTCAACTTCATACCGTACGGCATTCCAGATATTCGTTGCTATCTGCCATTCATCAATCAAATGAGGAACCTCACCTTCAAGAAGATTCGAGGGGTTTATTCTTGCCATTTGCTGATACTGCTCCGTCATATCAGGACGATCCATCTCTATAACACTTTTGGCTATATGCTTTGCAGAGGTTGTCTTTCCACACCATTTAGCACCCTCTATAAGCACAGCGCCTTTAGATTCTAAATGTTCCAGTAAAACTTTATCCGAAACTCTTTGATAGTATTCTTTCATTGTAAAACCTCCGCCCAGCCTATATTCAGCCGAGTATTTGGCTTATATAAAACCGAGTGTTTGGCTTATATAGAACCGAGTATTCGGACGAATTTTAACCGAGTATTTGGCTTCTTGTCAATCCGGCGGACATGAAAATAGCATACACAGTGACGGTATTACGAAAGATTTTGGCGTATGGGATTCTCCAGATGAATTAGTGAAAAATCATCATACGGTTCTGAGCATTTGTTATCTGTCTTGATTGATAAGAATGCTAATTCAGAACCTCCACGGATGCCATCGCAACCAAATATACATCCATGTACATTTGGTTGCTTCGAGTT
>NZ_CALHGC010000268.1 GCF_938029485.1 uncultured Treponema sp.
GACAAGTTTTGTTCCAAAACTTGTTTCTGACTTATTCCCCGCCCATCCTTGGGCGCATTGATGGCGAGTTTTGTGTATGCACAAAACATCGCATGGCAGTTCTAGTAGAATGGTCTCCATTATTCTGCGGGGTTGTAAAAAAGAGTCTGGTGCGATTACCCTGAGTGAGGCATAGTGTGAAAAGATCTCAAACGTTTATTCCCACATTACGGGAAACACCTGCGGAAGCAGTTGTTGTCAGTCATCAATTATTATTACGCGCCGGAATGATCCGCAGATTAGGAAACGGGCTTTTTAATTATCTGCCGCTCGGTTTACGGGTATTTAGGAAGGTTGAAAATATCGTACGGGAGGAAATCGACGCTACCGGATGTTTGGAGTGTAAGGCTTCGGTTGTTGCTCCGGGGGAAATTTGGCAAGAATCCAAGCGTTGGTACACCATGGGGGATGGGCTTTTAAGGATGAAGAACCGCCTCGGTCAAGACCTCGTTGTCAGCCCTACAAACGAAGAATCATTCACCGCCCTTATGCGGCACGAACTCGGTTCGTACAAGGATTATCCGCTGTCGGTGTACCATATCAATACAAAGTACCGTGATGAAATCCGCCCCCGTTACGGATTAATGCGCGCCCGCGAATTTACAATGAAGGATGCCTATTCCTTCCACACGAATGCTGAATGTCTTGATAAAACCTACCGTACATTCGGCGAAGCATACGAAAAGATATTCCGCCGTTTCGGTTTAAGCATTATACGGGTGCGGGCGGATTCCGGTTCCATGGGGGGGAGCGGCTCCGAGGAATTTATGGTTGAATCCGCAATCGGGGACGACACGCTCATCCTTTGTCCGCAGTGCCGCTATTCGGCAAATGAAGAAAAAGCTGCCTGTGCTCCCGATCCCTATACCGAAATATCCGAAACGTCGGAAAAATGTACTAAACTGCCGACCCCCGATGCTCGCACGATAGAAGATCTGGTTGCTTTCCTGCACACTTCGCCGAAAGCGTTTATCAAAACCCTAATCTATCATGTAAAGGATTCCGAGGTTATCGACTCGGAGTTTGTCGCAGTGTGTATCCGCGGAGATTTGGAAGTAAACGAAGCAAAATTAACGGCGGTACTCAAAGCGGCTGAGGTTGAACTCGCCTCCAATGCGGATGTGGAAGACATTACGGGTACCGTAGTCGGATTCGCCGGACCTGTCGGCTTAACCAAAGCGCCCGTATTGGCTGACGAAAGCGTCATGCTGATGCATGACGCCGTTGCAGGTGCGTTGGAAAAAGATATGCACTATATTCATGTCGAACCGAAACGGGATTTTACTCCCGCTATGGTATGCGATGTCCGAGTCGTAAAGGCGGGTGATCTTTGCCCCCAGTGCGGTGCACCGTTTTACAGCAAAAAAGGCAATGAACTCGGACATATCTTTAAGCTCGGCACAAAGTATACCGTCAGTATGAATATGACCTACCTTGATGAAAACGGTCAAGCGCAACATCCTTTAATGGGTTGCTACGGTATCGGTATTGATCGCGCATTGGCATCGATTATCGAAGAGCACCACGATGATAATGGAATTATCTGGCCGATGAGCGTTACTCCGTATCATGTCGGTATCGTACCTATTCAATATGAAGGGATAATGAAAGAGACTGCCGATAAGCTGCATGATGAGCTTACAGCGCGCGGTATCGAAGTTCTGCTGGATGACCGTGTAGAGCGCCCCGGCGTTAAGTTTAAGGATATGGATTTAATCGGCCTGCCTATTCGCCTTGTTATCAGCGATAAAAAGCTGCCTAACATTGAGTTCAAATTCCGTTCGGATACGGAACCTGAGAACATCCCGCTTGAGGGAATTGTCGACTATGTTGTGCAGCGCGTGCAGAGTGAATTGACGCACTACAGTTTATAGCCGGTTTCAATACTTTACCGAATGGTAAGCGAGAGGATACTCTTAATGTACCCCCTCGCTTACTGTAGCACGGAGCTTTTCCATAAAACGATGTTTGTTGACAATTGCGCGCACGTGGGTACCGCTGCCTATAATACCTTGTTCGTTGGATACTTCCGCTTTAAAAGTCAAAAATTTCCCGTTTTCGCTGATATCTATCAGTTCGGTATGGACATAAACTTTCATTCCTTCAAGCGTTGCCGCAATGTGCTCGACATCGACTTTTACGCCGACCATCGTATATCCTTCTTCTAAAAACGGCAGTACGCTGAGCGCTGCAGTTCTTTCAATTTTTAAAACCATGTTCGGCGTTGAAAAAACTTCCAGTGTATCGTCGCCGTCCTGACTTGCCAGCATTTCCTTTGTAACGGTAAAATATGTATCTCCTTTAATTCCAATCTCCATATAAACCTCCGTAGTGTGATAACTTTAAATTATAGGGAATCTCCCTAAGCCTCATTTTTTAGAGGTGCTCTATGCTGCTTTATATGTTTTTTTCGATGAATGCCCGTAACGTCGGAATATGGCTTGTCTCCGGATCCTTAACCGCATACAATATCGTAACGTTACCGATTTTCAGTTTTGCTTTTATTTTTTCGATAAAGGTCGGTGCAGCAGGATTTGCCGCCAATTCATTTGCATAGAGGGTGGAAAAATGGCTGTAATTCATTTCTCCTCTATGATAGGCCTGCCGTATATCTGATGAGGGCGTAATATCTTTAGCCCAATCTCCGAACGCCGCTTTTTCTTTTGTAATGCCGCGCGGCCATAGCCGGTCGGCTAATATCCTAAACCCGTCTTGCGGCTCGGCAGGATCGTATACCCGTTTCCAATATAATGTTCCCATAACGGAACCTCCATAGCAATAGTAAACCTGTTGTGCGATTTAGAACTCGCCTGCCTGTTTGACAACACAATTATCTAACAGATCTAGTATAGCAAGACTGCCGAACTAGCACAATTCATAATTATGAATTGCGAATAGCCTGGTATACGCTGAACAAGTTTAGCTTGCTGCGGTGAAAAAAATGCTTGAAATAGCAAGGTTTTTCATATATAATAGGATAATTGTAACGGGGTAGTTTTTGCAGCAAGGTTTATTTTGGAAAGACGGTTTATGCTTTTCGTGCGATCAATGTTCGGCGTGTTGCCGCTATGATCCGGGGTTTGTGTATTTATCTCCCCGTGATCTTCAAAACTTGCAAACATGGGCGTTGCTTGAACGGCCTGCTTTTATTCAAGAATATTGCCGGTGGGTGCTTCAAGGGGACGGATTCGAGTATCTTTGCTTAAAAGAACTCCCGAATTACGATTGTATTTTATGGAATAATGGTTGTATTGCGTATAATTATCGGCCTTTTCAATGTTCTTCATACCCGTTTTGGGATTATTTACTTGAGAGTGAGCAGCGTTGGAATGCAAATGCCCGAAGCTGTTCAGGGGTGAACAACGGAAGACGGTACTCTGCAGAAGAGATTCAAGGCTTGCTTGATACTGCAAAACAATTCCCTGTCATTCGACGGAGAAGAACCGGCGAGAGCAGAGGTTTCACCGAAAAATAGAGGAGAGTATGCGGGTACATTTTTGGGGCGTTCGCGGCTCGATTGCAAGCCCGTTGAGCGCAGCGCAAATTCAAGCTAAAATTTCTGCCGTCGTTCAACGGATAACTGAAAAAGATATTACCGATCAAGATGCACGGGAACGCTTTATCGCTTCATTACCGCCATGGCTTTTCGGAACTGTCGGCGGTAATACTACCTGCTTAGAGGTGGAAACCGAGGAAGGGAACCATATTATTTTTGATGCGGGTACCGGTATCCGTCAATTGGGGATCAATTTACAAAGTCGATTTGATTATTTTGACCGACCGCAAACCTATCATCTCTTTTTCTCTCATTTCCATTGGGATCATGTGCAGGGGTTGCCTTTTTTCGGCCCCGCGTATGATTCGCGCAATACCATTATTGTGTACAGCACTCGTCCTAAAATGCGGGAATTTTTAGAGGAACAGATGAAATGGCCGTATTTCCCGATTACTATGTTCGGAAAGGGCGGCTTTACCGCAAAGTTTGAATTCCGCTGTATTGCGCCGGATGAACCGTATATCCATATCGGTAATACGCGGATAGGCTGGCATCGGGTGCGTCATCCGGGGGGATGCGTGGCTTATTCAATCCGTGATAATCAAAAAAAGATCATCTTTTCGACCGATACGGAACTTCGCCCTCAAGATTTTGAAAAAAACGATGCCAATATTGCTTTTTACAATGACGTAGAGCTGTTGATTATCGATGCTCAGTATACCATGACGGATTCTATTGAAAAGATAGGCTGGGGACATTCTACTTTTTCCCTTGCCATTGACTTTGCTACTTCATGGGGTATTAAAAAACTTGCACTCTTCCATCATGAACCGACGTATAACGATAAAAAAATCTTTGCGATACAGTCGAGTGCACAGCATTACTGCAACTATGTCGGTGCAAATAAGCTTGAAATATTCAGCGCAGTTGAAGGAACGGACTTATATTTATGAACGATGAACAGCCTATTTATCGATTTTCCGATTCCGAACTCAAAGCACTTGTTTCTTTTTTTCGGCGAAATCTTCCGCTGCCCGATGAGCTTTATTCTTTTAATGTTTTTGCTGAAAAATATCTTTATAGAAATCTTACTATCGGCGAAGCGGAACAGCTCTATGGAGCCGGTAACATATAAAAATGATGAAAAAAAAACACGTCCGTTTTACAATACTTGTGCCGATATGTCTTCTGCTGCTTGCGGCAGGCAGTTTTTCCGTTATCTTTCTGCCTGCTTCTTTTGCTGAAAAACCGGCAGAAAAACTCTTTACTATTAAGCGCGGTGCTTCCGTGCGGGCGATCGCCGCCGATTTAAAGAAAGCGGGGCTTGTCCGATCGGAATATATAGCGTATCTGTATTTCCGCCTTTTTAACAAATCGATTAAGGCTGGGACATACAAACTCTCTCCCGCTTGGTCGGTATATATGCTCTGCGGCTATTTGCAGGAAGGAAAGCAGGAATTGATTAAGGTTACGGTACCGGAAGGCCTAACGCTTTCGAAAACAGCGGCGATTCTCGAAGATCGGAAGGTTATTGCCGCCGATGATTTCCTTGCTGCGGCAAAAAATACCGCCTTACTGCAATCCTACGGCATTACCGGCACTTCCGCCGAAGGGTTCTTATTTCCCGATACCTACTTTTTTTCGTACGGCGAAACGGCGGAACGGGTTGTCACGGCGATGCTGGATAATTTCTTTCATAAGGCAGCTGATATTCCTCATTTTCCGGCCGATCCCGCCCGGCGTTACGAGGCGGTTATTTTAGCAAGTATTATCGAGCGGGAGTACCGCGTACCGGAAGAAGCGGTAAAAATAGCCGGTGTTTTTTCCAACCGGCTCCACATCGGTATGGGACTGCAATCGTGCGCTACCGTCGAATATATTTTGACCGAAGTGCAGCACAAGCCTCACCCCGAACGTCTATTGAACAGGGATTTGGAAATCGATCATCCGTATAATACCTATAAATGGCGGGGGCTTCCTCCCGGGCCGATTTCAAATCCGGGAATGACGGCTCTATACGCGGCTTGCAATCCCGAAAAAAATAGTTATCTCTATTTCCGCTTGGAAAATGCGGAAGCCGGCACTCACGTATTTACAAAGAATTTAACGGAACATACAAAAGCGGGAGCGATTATCTTAAAACGGGCTGCGGGGCGCTGACCGCGATGGCAAAGATTACTACCGAAACAATCGACGCGGTAAATAACCGCATCGACTTGACATCACTCGTGGAGAACTATACGCATTTGGAAAAACGCGGGAACGATTGGTGGGGGTGTTGTCCCTTTCACAACGAAAAAACGCCGTCCTTTCATGTCATTCCCGATAAAAAGATGTATTACTGCTTCGGCTGCGGAGCGGGCGGATCTACTATCAAGTTCTTTATGGAGATGGAAAAACTGTCCTTTATTGAAGCGGTAGAAGCGCTTGCAAAGCGTGGCGGTATTCCGGTTGTATACGCCGAAGGCAGTTACACTCCCGCTCCGGAAGATTCATTGAAAGAAACGCTGCTTGAATTATACCAAAGGGTGAGCGGCACCTTTCATTATTTTTTGTTGAACACTCCTCAAGGAGGCGCAGCGCTCCGCTATTTGGAGAGTAGAGCGGTCAGCCCCGAAATGATCGAGCAGTTTAACCTTGGGTATGCGCCGGCTGACCGTTTGTGGCTCTTTAAGTTTTTGCAGACAAAGGGGTATTCTGCGGAGTTCTTGGCGAAGTCGGGGTTGTTTTCTAAAAACTATCCCGAAGTTTCGTTTTTTTCTAACAGAATTATGTTCCCTATTTGTAACCGGCACGGTCAGCCGGTCGCTTTCGGCGGACGTATTTTGGAAGGCGATGGTCCCAAGTATCTGAACACGGGAGATTTGCCGCAGTATAAAAAGGGCGAGACTCTTTTTGC
>NZ_CALHGC010000269.1 GCF_938029485.1 uncultured Treponema sp.
TACTCACCTGATTTTCGGTAGGCAGATTCAGGGCTTGCGAGAACGAGGTCCAACTCGTAGGGGAACGATTTGAGCGGATAGCGGTGCACGGCTCCGGTTGAATGGAACTAACCGCAACGGTACGTTGTGTTTCCGTTCTCTGAGGAAACGGTATTTGTAAAAAGAAGGTATTCGGCGCTTCTGCCAAGAAATCGGAAATCTCTACCTCGGAAACAAGGCGATACGTTCTTATATCGGTATAGGTTTTGGTGCCGTATTTATTTTTTAACCGGAATACTACGGGATTACTCATGCCCGCATCCGTAATAATCACAACATTTCCGGTATCTGCAGCATCAGGCACCCGTATTTGCAGCTCACGATCACTCCAGAACTCATAATCAAAGTCGGATTCGCTGCATTCCGAGCCGGTCAGCATTGCTTCTTTTGCAGCATTTTGCCCATAGACCGTATTCTGTGTGCCTGTAAACACGACGACCGAATTATTCCGCGTATGTCCGAAATTTTTACCGTGAATGGAAATAAGATCGCCTACATTGCCGGAATCGGCTTCTAAAGAATCGATGAACGGAAGATTTTCATTCGCTGCACGCTTTGAGTTAACCGGAAGAACAGCCTGATTAACCACCATAACGGCATTTCCTTGCTTGTTCTTAGTTACTACATAGAGCATATCCTCATAGAGAGTATCCGGCGCTTCAAAAATAATCTTCGTATCCGTCCATTCAATACAACTGTCCGATTTAACTTTGGTATTTCCGAGCATCAGCCATGAATGAATAGATTTATGTCCGAAATTTTTACCTACGATGGTAACCCGCTCTCCCGGTACGGTCACTTGAGGGGATACGGCAGCGATGGTGCCAGCACGAAGAGTATATCCGGAAAAGAAAACGATGCTAACTAATATACCGCCGATAACAAATGAAAAAATAAGAAAGCGAAAAAAAGCATACTTCCTTATCAGATAAAAAAGCTTCATCGGTTGCTGATTCTTATATTGGGATCGGCAATTATATAGATCGATTGATTTTCCAATGAAAGCGGAAACGAGGAAGAAGAAATTTTAAGATCGACTGTGGACTCAGTCGGCTGAAATAAAGTTTCATCCTTTAAATATAAACGGGTAAATTCACCGACCGTAAAGAATTTAGCATTGGTATTCACCGCTTTAGTCGATACTGCATGATTTTGAGTGCCGTTTGCCCGCGTAATGCCGTAATCCATTTCTGCGATTGTTTTTTGTTTTTCAAGTGAAATGGGAATAATCGGTGTGAACGAAGATTGGGCGCCCGCAATCGAATTGACGGTATATTCCACTCTAAAGAAGAGCATAAGCGGCATAAGGACAAAAATGAAAACGGCCGCTGCTGCAGCAGGAACCGGAACACGAATGGAAGAAGAAAACCATCGTTCACTTGAGCCAAATCCCCATCGCCGTCTTTTGGTTTGCGATTCATTTTGTAATACGGCATTTCGTTTTGCAAGTAATTTAGCAAAAGAAGCGTCCGTATCAAGCTCTGTTCCGGCAACGGATATTTGCATATATCGGCGCACCGTCGCATATTGACCGTATATTTTTTTGCATACGGCACATTGCTGTAAATGCTGGTCTATCATACCTTTCCATGGGAAAGCAAGTTCACCGTCGATATAAGCGGACAAAAGATCTTTATTAGGGCATATAGACATTATCTTCTCCTATAACTTTTGCTAAATACTCCCGCGCGCGGAAAATACGAACTTTCACATTTCCTTCGCTAATACCGAGAATACGTCCAATCTCCTTATAATTCAACTCGGTATATTCGCGAAGCTGTAATGCGATCCGCAATTTTTCAGGTAATTGCTCCAACGCCTGCTGTACATCTTGAATTGCTTCCTCTTTCAAGAGCGCGGTTTCGCCGGAATCCATTTTACGCTGATCTTCTTTAAAGGCGCGCGTATATACTTTCCGCTCCAACACTCTCCGCTTTGCATAGTTGAGCGCAGCATTTTTTACCACTCTGATAAGCCAATACTTTGCGTCATTTAAAGACGGAAACTTCATCCTTTTTTCCGTCATCTTAATCAGCGCATCGTGGCACAGGTCTTCGGCTGCATCCTCTTCCCGTACAACATTATAGGCAACTTTGTACAGTGCCGGCACTGCAGCGTCATATATGGTCTTAAAATCCTTATCGGAGAGCGCATCTAACGGCGCTAGTACATCAAACAACTTAGTCTCCCAAAGGTTACATTCTTCGCCACAGCGTTCCGTTCACCGTATCTTCCAAAGCGATTCCGCGGCTTTTGAGCGAATTCCGAATTTCATCTGCCCGTTTAAAGTCCTTATGTTTTTTTGCATCCGCCCGTTCGGCAACTAAGCGTTCAATTTCTTCCGCATTATCGGTTGATTCCAGCCCGGCATGAAGCGACTCCGCTTCTTCTATTAAATGCAATGCAAGAACCGCATCGAAAATACGGACAACCTTGAGGATTTCGTCCGGTTCAAGCTCTTTATCCTTCACTGCCTGCTGCAGCACGGAAAGTGCACGCGGCGTTGAAATATCTTCTTCGAGCGCTTGCACAAAATCCGTTAAATAGCGGCGCGCTTTTTCAGTATGAAGCAGCGAAACCGCCCGGACGAAGGTTAAATCTTCCGTTGAAAAATCGGGATGCGTTTTTGCTTCGGTAAGCAGATTTGAAATCCGCTGCTCAAGGTTTTTACGCGCATTTTTCGCGGTATCCATCGCTTCCCACGAAAAGGTAAGCTGACTGCGGTAATGACCACCCAACAACAAGAAGCGGTAATCGAGCGGAGCATAGCCTGCCTCAATCACTTTATCCAAAGTGATAAAATCACCGGTAGATTTGGACATCTTCCCCTTATTCATCACTAAAAATTCGTTATGAAGCCAATACTTTACCCATTTTTTTCCGGTCGCACCCTCCGACTGAGCTATCTCGTTCGTATGGTGGATACGGATATGGTCGATGCCGCCCGTGTGAATATCAAATTGTTCGCCCAAATACTTCATACTCATTGCGGAACACTCGATATGCCAGCCGGGGTATCCCCTGCCCCAGGGCGAATCCCACACCAAAGCTTGATTTTCAAACTTGCTCTTGGTAAACCAGAGCACAAAATCATGCGGATTGCGCTTGTTTTCATCAACTTCGATACGTGCGCCGGCTTTGAGGTCTTCGAGTTTAATCGAAGCGAGTTCTCCGTATGTAGGGAAGGTCGTAATATCGTAATAGAGGTTGCCGCCTGCCGAATACGTATGCCCGTTTGCTTCGATCCGCTTGATCAGTTCTATCATATCGGATACATGGTCGGTGGCTTTACATACGACATCAGGGCGGCGGATATTAAGGCGCTCGGTATCTTTAAAGAACGCTTGAGTATAGAAATCGGCAATTTCCAACACACTCCGGCCGCGTTCCTTCGCCGTCTTAACCATCTTATCTTCACCGTCATCGGCATCACCCGAAAGATGGCCTATATCGGTTATATTCATTATGTGCGTTACAGGATACCCTAAAAAACGCAGCAGACGCGATAACGTATCTTGGAATACATACGCCCGCAAATTGCCGATGTGCGCATAATTATATACGGTCGGCCCGCAGCCGTAAAAACCTACTTTTTTAGGATCGACGGGTACAAACGCTTCGATTTTATGTCCCAATGTATTATATATGCGTAATCCCATAAAAATCTCCTATATGATAACCAATATTCCGCTTGCTGTTTTTAAAAATACTCTTTCCGTAAGCCTTTTGAAAATAGACGGTGTAGATGCTAGGAGCCTAGCCGAAATAAAGCGGAGACGTATCGGGTATACGTTGAGCATTTATTTCGGCGTAGCGACAACGCAGATGTGCCGTATATTTTCAAAAGGACTCGCTGATGGCGCCAAGAGCATCGATACTAGCCTCTATCTCTTCCGTCGTATTAAACGTAGAAAAGCTGAAGCGGACAATCCCTTGCGCTTCCGTTTTATAGGTCTGGTGTACAAGCGGAGCGCAGTGGGCACCCGGACGGGTTGCAATGCCGTACCGTTCATCAAGGAGGCGGCTCACTTCCGAAGACGGAACGGTTCCAATGTTCAGCCCGATAACGGGACCGGCATTTTGTACGTTCGGCGCATAGAGCGTGATAAATGGAAGGTCTGCAGCGAGCTTGAAAAAGTATGCGCGCAGCTTCGCTAAGTACGCAGCTGCATTCTCTTGTCCGAGCTGTTCGATATATGCACATCCTGCAGCCAGTCCTGCAAAGGAAGGCACATTCATGGTACCGGCTTCAAATACATCCGGCATTGTTGCGGGGTGCGTTTTGTCAAAAGAATGAATGCCGCTGCCGCCGGAAAACACCGGCTTAAAAGCAAAGTCGCCGTTCACGACGATGCCGCCGGTACCCTGCGGACCATACAACCCTTTATGCCCGGTAAAGCAGACAATAGTTTGCTCATAGTGCGAAATATCCATCGGCATGGTACCGGCGCTTTGGGATGCATCGATAATCAGGGTTAGACCATTCTTGCTGCATACGTTGTAAATTCTCTGCATATCGGGAACGGCGCCGATAACGTTGGAGCAAGCGGTAACAATAATCGCCTTGGTATTGCTCCGTATCTGCGCTTCCATTGCCGTATAGTCAAGTTCGCCTGTTTCAAGGTCAAAGCCGATAATCGAAAGCTCCGCCCCCTGACCTTCCAGCTGATAGAGCGGACGCAAGACCGAGTTATGCTCGAGTGCAGTGGTAATGAGGTGATCGCCTGCTCCGAACAAACTTTTGAGCACGAGGTTTAAAGCCGCCGTTGCATTTTGGCACAGGGCAACTTGCAGCGGATCTGTTATATGGAAGATACGGGCAACGGCAACACGGGTTTTATACAAAGAAGCAAGTGCCTCATGGGCGGTTTTATGCGCAGCACGCCCCGGATTTGCAAACTGCTGCGAGACAATCGCGTCATACACCGCATCTGCAACACTGTCCGGCTTATGGAGTGTCGTCGCGCTATTATCAAAATAAATCATACTACTTTACCCTTCTGACTATTTCCCAGACATCTTCACCGCGGTTCTGTCTGCACCGTGGACGGTGAGCGTATACACATCCTGATACGCAGCTCCGCTTGTTTTTAATAAGTCAAGCGCTTTTTCAACATCTTCACGGTTGA
>NZ_CALHGC010000270.1 GCF_938029485.1 uncultured Treponema sp.
TGTTCTTGGTTTTCAATGTATGCGCTGCATTCATTCATAATTGCTTTTTGCAGATCGGAAAGTTCAAGCTCCGGTGCGTGCGGTCGTTTATATGGACGTACAACGCCCGCTTCTTCACCATCCACTTTATCCATATACGATACCAAAAGCCCATGTAATTCTGAAAGGTTTTCAAAGCCCTTTACGACCGGCGCTTCGGTTACGCGGTTTGCCTTTACAACATACTCACGCTGCACCTTGCAGAAGTTTGACACGAATTGCTCCAAAGAGTAAAACCCCATTTCTTTGAGTTTATCACGTGCCATGTAGGATAAAATAGAATAGACTTCAGTAGGGGAATTTTGAAATGGTGTTGCGCTGAGTAAGAATGTATTGCGCCCGTCGTTATGACGCTGAATAAGCTGTGTAATTGCAAAGAGCTTTTTTGCTCTATCTGCCGGCTCTCCGCCGCTTCCAAGTCCGTCAAACTCGTTTGATTCTCCTTGCTCGTTTTTACCGTTTTTATTCAAGTGGCGCGGCATCTTAAACAGGTTACGAAAGTTATGTACTTCGTCTACGGTAATATGATCAAATCCTAATTCACTGAATTGTACCCCTTCATCGCGTGTCTTTGACATATTTCCAGTAAGCTCTGCGGCTTTCTCGGAATTTTTAGCTCTTGCACGCTTTGATATTTCAGCGTCTTCTTTTGCCTTTTTCAATGCTCCGTACTCAACATCTTCTTGTATTTCAGCCTCTTCTTGCTCATTGAAGCCGATATTTTCCAGTCCTTCGTAAGTACAAACCGTAATACTACCGTCATCAATTTTCATTCCCTCTTTCCAGTAGTTTTTAGAAAGGTTACCAAGTTCGTTTACTTTAATGTTCGGGAAAAACTGATGTATTGATTTAATCCAGTTCGTATACACCGCCTTCGGTACACAAACAAGCGGCTTTTTCGCTCTTCCCGTTTGAATCTTGATGTCGGTGTCGGAAAGACCGCGTGCGGTATTGTCGCTACCGTCATCATACGCAAGTAAGCCAGTTCCTTTATTTGTCAGCATCGAAATACCTTTCATCTGCTGCTCGGAAAGATTGAATTCTTTTGTGCCTTTATGCGTGCTCATACCGTCTACAAAAATGGGAATCTTTGTATAATCAGGGTTTACAAATGAATTTGCTTTATCGTTCCATGCTTCGATAAGTGCTTTTTGCTCCTCAAGGCTTAAACCCTCTGCAAGATACCGGTTAAACAGTTTTATCGCAGTATCACGCCGCAGTTGTTTCTTGCGTTCTCTGTAACGAGCCTTACCTTTTTTATCATCGGTTCCGGCTTCCCTTCGATCAACTCTTAAAGATATTTTATTGACAAAATCTTTTATATCATTCCAACTCAATTCAGGCGGTATTTCTTCCCGCGCGATAGGCGATTCACTTGCGTTGTAATAACCGTTACCGGCATACGCCCATTGAAAAAAACCGTTTATAAGGTTCCCGCCGTCTTTCATAACATATTCACGCGCCCAATCGGTGATAGGCGATAACGTAAAACCGTCAGACTTTTCAACCTCAACCTCATTCCCATTGTCATCAACCTCACTTTCTGTCCAAGTGCGTAAAAATCCTTTTTCTTCAGGGCAAACTGCTTCAAGCAATGCCTTTTTCAATGTATATTGCGGATCGTTTTCGTCAAGCTCGCGCAGTTTTTGCCGAATATTTCCACTTGCATAATTGACAACGTTTGTATAAACCTCACCGTCCTTTACAAAGTGGTCGGAATGTTCGACATACTTTTTTTGTTCGGGCGTCAGTTTTGTTATATCGACATTTCCAAACTTATCGGTAACTTTCCAGATAGGAAGGTCTTGTGAATCGATATTCTTTCCGTATTTTTTATTGAATGCTTCGGCATCAAGTAAATGAGCCTTTGGGTCAATCGGATAATCGTGCTCACCGGCAGCGTTCTTGTTGCCTTTCATTGCGTCCGAAAGATGTGTATGATTGCTATCTACATCGGCAAACAAAACATTCTCGCTCTTGCCGTCGACATTCACGATAACGCCCGTTGTTTTGCGGTTTTTTCGCACATAACCTACGACAACACCCGTTCCCTTTTCGGTTTGTACAAAATCGCCGAATTTCGTTTTATCGGTGATTTTCTCCGCTTTCTTTGTCTCCGGCTGTGCCGTTACGGTTTTTACAACTTTCTCAAGCTGCTTTTCTTGTTCCGATTGTCCTACATTGATATTTGCGACAGCGCTTTCAAACGTTTCACCGTCTTTCGGTTTTACGTAGGTTTCTTCCTTGCCGAAGCGTCCCGTCCGACTCGATACTTCCCCTGCTATGTGCCCCGGATTGTTTATAAAGTAATTTTTAAACGTGTCTATAGTAGTGCCTTTTCCTTTGCGGAAAACGACAATATCGGTTCCGACATCGGTACTTTCAAAAGTCCCGTTCGGAAGCCGCCACGCCTCAAGCAATTCGGCTTTACTGGCTACTTTCTCCAAGTCCTTATCGTATGCACCACCGCCGTCTAAAAATCCGCTCGGTACTACCATTGCCATAATACCGCCGTCTTTGAGCGTATCAAGGGTACGAGCCATAAAGTACGATTCGTATCGCTCGAAGTCTTTGCCTTCTCCCAATCCCTTATATTTACCGGTATATGCTCCATACGGCGGATTACCGACTGCGACATCGTATTTTTCAAAGTCTTTTGTGAAGCGTCCTTTTTTCTGCTTCATAAAGTTTTCTTGAAAAGCGCCTTGTACAATTTCAGCATCAGGGTGTAGAATGTGTGCAATTCTGGCAGAATCTTTTTCAAGTTCAAACATCGTAAACTTTTCACTTCTACCTTCAGCAAAGCGTCCTATACCGCTGGACGGTTCAATGACGGTTTTGTCTTGTCTGGGATTATACTTATCGACAAGCTGCCACACTTTAGAAATGACATTGCGCGGCGTGTAAAATTCATAGAGAACGCCATTGTTTGAACTTCCTTCCTCATCCGTTCCGCCCGCACCTACATACTGTGAAAGAATCTGTTTGTCCGCTTCGGTTATGTCAGAATCCGGCTTTTTAAGGATTTCGCGGCACTGCTCACGGATTTTCCGCGCCTGCCCTTTGGTTATTCGTCCTCGTCCTCTGTTAACATCGCCGTTTGATTCTGCAAGTCTTCTTCCAAGTTGCTCAGGACTGAATACAAGTTGACTTCCGTTACTTCCATTTTCTGCGCTAGGCACATTCTGACTGCCTGCATCTTCGCTCCTTCCAGTCCGTAAGTCTTCAACACCTGCGGAAATTCCTCTTTGCTTAATGTCAGTGTTATTTCCTTCATTTGCATTACCTCCATTTTCAATATCGGTATCAACGCCGTCTTTCTCGGCGTTCTTGTTTCCCTTCATAGCGTTTGAGCGGTTGGCGTGTTTTTCCGCTTCGCTTTCTTTATTTTGGGTAAGGTCTATAATGTGAGCCTTGCCGTCTTTAACTTGCTGAATCGCCGTGCCGCCGACAGAATCTTTGTAGTAGTCTTCAAGCCACTTTTTATCGTCGGCAAACACACCTTCCTTAGCGGCTGCCTTTTGCTTTGTCGTATTCTCTTTCGCCGTAAACACTAAAAACGCAGGTTCCTATAGCTTGTATGAAAATTTTTTGAAAAATTTTTCATAAACCACTAGCCGTCAGAAAGATAATTGCATATAATAAAAGAGAAGTCATGCATGGAAAGAATTTTTCTTTTTGTGGGACGGAAAAGAATAAAAGAATGAACCAACGATGGGAGAGATGAAGTATGACTACAGCAACGGCAAGTATTCAGAACAAGACGGGGATTCATGCGCGTCCGGCATCGGTCTTTGTGCAGACAGCAGCAAAG
>NZ_CALHGC010000271.1 GCF_938029485.1 uncultured Treponema sp.
AGTTCAAGTCCGGTCTTTTTCCCGAATCCGAATGCGTGCAGTTTTTCGGCAAAGGCGGCGGCATCGGTTTTGTCGGCAATCTGAGCCGTTCCGTCGTTGCAAGAAAATCTGATAATATCGCGCGGTGTTACTTGACCGTGTACCCGCAGGCACCGGAGCACATTTTGATCCTTTTTGTCATTGGTCTGACGAGGTTTAAACGCGAACTGTGCATCACAGGTATAGATGTCGGCATCCTCTGCCGTACCGAGTTCTAAGAAAGCTGCCATCGAAAAAATCTTAAAAACGGATCCCGGCTCGTAGATAAAATATGCAGGGCGGTCAAACCGTTCTTCCTGCGTACTGGAAGAAAACCGAGCCAAATCAACCGACGGTTCGCTGATATATGCAAGAATTTCGCCCGTCTTTGCATCAGCAGCAAGAAAAATAACCGCCTCCGCCTTTGCACTCTTCATTGTCCGTTCCGCTATCTGCTGCAGCATATATTGAATGGAAGCATCGATTGTTAAGGCAACCGTATAACCGTTTTTGTCCGCACCGGCAGTACCTTCAGGCGGGGAAAGGATATTTTGCATGGAGTATTCGATACCGGCCAGCCCTTTGCCGTCGTCTCCCAAATACCCGATAAGCGTTGACGCAAGTTCATTTTCGGGATAAATACGGTTTGCAACCGCTTCAAGTCGTAATCCTTTTAGTTCGTATTCCCGTATTGCATCTTTTAAAATATCTTTTTCGTTTTCGCTTAATTTCTTTTTTAAGTATAAAAAATTCGATTTTGAATTTTGCATTTTATCCAGCAGTTCCGATTCCGAAATTTCAAGAATAGGCGAGAGAATATTGACAAGCCGATTGACATCTCCAATCAGTGTTTTATTTACCGAAAGATTATACAATGTTGTCGCTGCCGCTAAAATTTTTCCGTTTCGGTCTAAAATGGCGCCCCGTTCACGCGTTTTTTTAACAATGCGTTCTTCCGGTTCCGAACCCAGCATAGCACGCGCATATTTTGCAACGAGGACGCCGGTAAAGATGAGCAGAATACCGGTAAAAAAGATAATGCGTTTTTTAGAAATAAAATGATTTAGTTCCATAATAATCGACCGCAGATACTATCGACCGAGACAAATCCGTAATCACGGGAGTCGCGGGATTGAGCTGCATTGTCGCCCAGCGCTAAGATAAAACCGGCAGGTACTTGTTGTGCAGCTTGCGGTAAAAAACCGCCTAAGTTTCTAAATTGTACGCGATTAAGCGCAACTGTTCCGGCATCGTCCAATTTGAGCGCCGCGTAGCTGCCGGATTCTCCTTGCGGCGGGGAAATAAACTGTAACGATGCTCCTTCCGTTTTTACACAGCGTTTTACAACAAACCGCCCGTCTATATGATACAGCACCGTGTCCCCCGCTTGCGGCATTTTCCAACGGAAAAGATACCGGTTCGCAGCAGGGAGCGGGATTCCGTAAGCCAGTTTCCATATAACGACAAGCTGCCCGTCGGACAAGGCAGGCTCCATCGAATGCCCCGAAATACGCCGTATATCTAAAATATAACTTTTTAAAAAGAGCAGGCTGCCTATAAAAACAAGGCAGCACAGGAATTTTCTTTTAACCGGTTTTTTCACCGGTTAAAGATAGCAAAAAAGCAAGATTTTTTCCAGCGGGGAAACCGCAAAACGACAGGGTAAACGTATCAGCATTTTAGTCGCCACGCCCGCAGAATAATGAGGCTGTTCAACCGGAGTTGAATCTCCTGATCGGTTTGCCCTATTAAACACAAAAAAAATAAACGGATTGTTCCGCTATCTTCTGCGCGACGGCAGCGCAGTCCATGCCGCTCGTATCGATGATGAGGTTACTGCTATTGCGGTACCGTTCCGTACGGCGCGCATACAGTTCAGCAAAAAGCCGCTGCGCTTCGGCCTTTTGCGTAACCGGCAGGAATCGTAAGAAAGCCGGATAATATCCCGTTTGCAGCGCATCGTGCGTTAGGCGTTCAAAAAGCACCGCCTCTTCTGCATACAGGAATACCCGCTGCGGTATTGCCGCAATGATGGCGGACGCTTCCGCGTTATCGCAAATACCGCCGCCCGCCGCAATAACGGCGCTGATAGTTTTTTCTTCGATTCCCGCTGCAAAATCAAGACCGCAGCACTCGCGTAGAGCGGCGGCTTCGGCAGCGTGCAGCGCAGATACCCCCGCTTGACGGCAGAGCTGCCGCGGCGTTAAGCCGGTGCGGATACGGATAAGTTCATCGGTGTCGTAAAAGGGGCAGCAAAGCCGCTCGGCAAGGAGCCGCCCTACGGAGGTTTTTCCTGTACGGCTTAGGCCTAAAAGAATCATCGGGATAAAGATAGCGGTACCGCTAGGCGCTTAACGGATGCGGCGACGGGCAATCGGGTTCGGGCGGCGTGATAAAGCGCAATAGCATTTTCAGCTTTTTAATCGCTGCGGGGAGCGCAATCCGCAAGGGGCGGGGATGCGTATCATCGGGGTTTAGCGCTAAGAGAGCCGACGAAGCGGCGCCCATATACGGCGGAACAGCGCCGAATAAGCGCATCATCTCTTCCTGTCCGTATTGCCGCCCCGGTTGTACCGCTTGAGCATCGAAGCTTTCATCCGCGGCCATGTTTTCCGCTTTAGCGTACATTTCATCCGCCTCTTTAGCGGAAGGCTCCATATATCGGCACGGTTTCCAGCGGATAGTACCGTCTTTCCCGTGATCGCCGGAAAAACCGAAAAGCCTGCATATTAGGCATCGGCCGCCGTATACCGTGCAATGATACGGGCTGTCGGGATCAAAAAGAAAGCAGCCGTCTCCGCAGGCAAAAGAATCTCTTTCCGCTTCGGCAATACGGTCAGCCCGTTCAGTTTGATGCTCCAGCATCCACGCCGCAAGATATAGAGCCTCGGCCTCGTATACATCCGGCTCAAAATGCACGCAGCAGCTGCCGCATCCGTCGGGGCACTGCATAGGACTCCGTGCTTTCCATATTTTCTGATCGGCGTCTATATCGTTATACAGTGAATGAATCGCTGTCAAAATATCATAGATAACGGTACCGGCAAATTTTTCCGCTTCTTTTATCATACCGTAAATTCTTTCACCTTATTTACCAATATTCCGATACTTTCTTTATTTTTTTGTACCAGATCATTTACTTCTACAACGGCATTATTTATTTGAATAGCACCGGCAGACATTTCATCCATGCTGTTGGCAATAACCTGTGTCAATCCGTCCAGTTTATTCATTTCCCGTGCAACTTCTCCGCTGCCCGATAGCATTTCCGACGAACCGACCTTCACCGTATTCGTGGTAGTATTGATATCTTCAATCGCAATCAATACTTCTTTATTTGCATTCATCTGCTCCTGCATGGAACGTGTAATAGAATCTTCCTGATCGGAAATTTGAGTAGCAAGTTCATATACCTTATCAAAGGTTTGTTCGGCACCGTTACCGGCAGTTATCAGAGTACGAATAATTTCGATGGATTCTTTTAGAACACCGCCGATTTGCTTTCCTTGCGCATTTGATTCTTCTGCAAGTTTACGGATTTCATCGGCGACAACCGCAAAGCCTTTGCCGGTCTCTCCCGCATGAGCGGCTTCAATAGCGGCATTCATGGCGAGCAAGTTTGTCTGGCTTGCAATATTTTGAATAATGACGCTCGCTTCCAAAAGAGAGTCGGAACGTTCCGCTATTTGCTGAACTACCGAGTTTGCCGTCTTAGCGCCTTCTTTCCCATCACGAGTCATCGAATACATTTCTTTTATCAAATTGTTATTTTTTTCCAGTGTTTGTGTAATGGAGACGATACTTGCCGCCATTTCTTCGACTGCAGCGGAAGAATGAGCGACGGAACCGGCTTGTACTGTAATTTCCTTATCCAATTTCTGAATTTGTTCGATAATGTTTTCAACGACATTACCGGTTTTTTGAACACTTGACGCCTGAGTTAACGTTTGCCGTTTAATGCTTTCAACATTTGCACTGATTTCGTTTATCGCACTTGCCGTTTCGGCCATATTATTATAAAGGTCATCCCCCACATGCTGCATGGCTTTCGACTCATGAATGAGCGAATTAACCATAGCGGCAACCTTATCCATCGTCGTATTAAAATCGATCATTAAACGGCCGA
>NZ_CALHGC010000272.1 GCF_938029485.1 uncultured Treponema sp.
CCGCCGAACACCAGCATCTGAAAAAAGAAACCCGCGATAATTGCAGCTACGACAGCCGCAGCTAATACGAGGTTCAGATACGCGATACTCAAGAACAGGATAATCACCATAACCAGCGATCCGATAAGATCAGGCAGTATATGCGCGATAAAGCCTTCCATTTTTTCGATATTTTCATCCATCAGTTTTTGAATACCGCCGCTCGTGTGCGTAGAAAAATAGCCCATCGAAATACGGCCGAGATGTTCCATTACATACAGGCGGTAACGATACAGCGCATCAAAGGCAACCGCATGACAACCGGCGCTGCCTAAAAACGTGAACACCATATTTCCGATAATGGCGCCCCCTGCAACCGCCGTCCACAGCACAATACCGCCGTGCTCCCCCGCCGCTCCCAGCAGAAAATATTTGCAGATAAAATAAACGGAGAGATAAGGCGCCAAGCTCAGTACCATACCGAGCACGGAAGCAATACAGCTCGCCGCAAGCAGTCCCTTCCCCTTCGGTGAAACAGCAAACACCCGCTCCAATACACCTTTTTGTTTATGGTTCTCAGTCATAATCCGCCCCTCGACCTCACTTATATTTCAAAGCAACCTGTTCCGAAACAGAAGCTTTTGAACAGGGTTTAATACCCCGATGCTCTGCGTCGGGGTTGTTGATTCAATCCTTTTCGTCAGTAACCCACGGTAAACTTATACGGGCAGTATAAACGAAACGCTTTTTCTATTCAAGCTGATAAGCTGTAAAAAAGAAAGAATATGAAGAAAAATAGCTGTTTTTAGCGCCTTTATGCTGCAAATAAAGAATAGATAGCTATAAATAGAGAAGATGTAAGAAATTTAAAGAAGAGGGCGTTACGGTTTACACCGCGTAACTGAAAAAATATCGGAAAAGCTGTGATCTGATCAACGATATAATAATTTACCTGAAAATTTGCTATTGACAAATTCTATGCTGTCGATTATCGTAATAAAGAAATGAGCACTCGCCGATAAATTTATCATTAGGTATTATTCTAAAATATTTATTTTGAGTAAATAAAATAAACAAAAGGAAGTTTTAAATTAATATTTAGAATTTTTTTGGGAATAATTTATTTCTGTTTTTTATCATAATATGGCTATCTTATGGAGAACGTAATTACTATTGCAAAATATATTTTTACTCGATACAAAGCAGACTATGGGGTTCCTATAGATGAAATGAAACTGCATAAGTTATTGTATTTTGCTCAGCGGGAAGCATTGATACAGACAGGAAAGCCTCTCTTTAAGGAAAACTTTGTAGGTTGGAAATTTGGTCCCGTAATGTTGAAAATTCGTAAGGCGTATAAAAATGAACAACTTGACGATGCCGATTATCAAAAAATAGGAATTCCTTATCAATCAATTATGGATTATGTATTTAATGAATATGCTCAAAAAGATTCGTGGAGTTTAAGCCGCTTGAGTCATGGAGAGTTTTCTTGGAAACAATCAAGAACTGACATCCAAGAGGGAGAAAATGGTAATGTAAAAATAAAACTTAAAGATATAAAAAAAGATGCAAACCGAATAAAGAAGCGCCGAGAGCTCCTCGTATCTCTCAGTAGAGATATACAAGAAGGAATAACTAATGGAGATAACTCTTAAACAAAAAGAATTTTTAAAGGACTTTTCATGTGAACGGTTAAGCTCAAACGACGAAAATAAGCAATTAATAAAAAGCTTTGCTAATAAACGCGCATCTCAAAATGTAATCAAAGAATTTAAAACGAATGCGTGGGATAAGGACAAAGAAGGTCATACCGCTTATTATATCATAAAATATTCAAAAAAAGAAATTGTTTTATTTTTTGCAATTAAATGCGGTTCTTTATATACATCTTTTGATGCGTATATAGCTGATATTGCGAGGCGTATACAACATAGCGGGTTAGATGACAGAGTCATACATAATTTACAAAAACAAAAGGTGTCTCTTCAAAAAAGCAGAGCTGCCGACGAAAAAAAGTATCAAAGTCAACATTCACAGCATGTTTTCGAAACATTTCCTGGAATTCAATTAGCCCTGTTTTATATTAATGAGACCTTCACCTATAGATTTAAAAGTATCTGGGCAGAGCAAAAAATAGTTCATACGATAGGTACCGTATTGTTTTGGCAACACATTTCTCCTTTATTTGAAAAAATTAAAAAGCAAATAGGGTGTCAATATCTTTTTTTATTTGCTGCAGATAGTTCAGCAGATGGGAAGCTTATAAATTACTATTCTTCTATCTTAAAATTTGATGATAATGATATATTCGGTACAAATAAACCTGTATTTGATTTTTTATGCCAATTTATGTATCAAGAAATTAATGGATTACAAAAACACAGAGAAACATTCTTTTTAAATTTCAATCCCGATGAAAATGATATATAATTTTTACTATTTCCAATCATCGAAAGATATTACTGCTGTTCGATAAGATCATAAAGGTATTCTGCACTATCGACACAGTATAGCTATTCATCATCGCTCAAAAATGTACAAGGATGTAGATTCAATCACTAACAAGTTTGCGAGCAAACTTGTTAGTGATTGAAAACAACGGAAGCCTTGTCCATTCTGAAAGCTAAACCTTGAACTTCCCAACCTCCTCCGCCAAAGCTTCAATACTCTGCTTATTCTTCTGCGTGATTTCGCTTACTTCCTGTACGGCATTGTTGATCTGCACCGCGCCGGAAGCCATCTCATTCATGCTCTCAGTGATAACACGGGTAAGGCCATCCAGTTTTTGCATTTCTTCTGCAACCCCCTCCCCGCCTTTCAGCATCTCCTCAGAGCCAGCCTGTACTTCTACCGTTACCGTGTTTATACTTTTAATCGCGGTCAACACTTCCTTACTGCCGTTTTCCTGTTCTCGCATTGCTTCTGTGAGCCGAGAACTCATTTCTTTTACCTGCTCGGCAAGACTAAATATCGCATTGAACTTTTCCTCCACCGTTTTGGATGAAGCGGAGAGTGTTTCAATTTCGCCCGATAAGGTTTTCAGCGTGGCGGTGATGGTCTTGCCCTGTG
>NZ_CALHGC010000273.1 GCF_938029485.1 uncultured Treponema sp.
TGTGAGCTGTGAGCTGTGAGCTGTGAGCTGTGAGCTGTGAGCTGTGAGGATTATGCTGTTGCTTACTATCATGTCAAGCCCCTTTTGCAAATATGCAGGCATCTGCGTTGTGGAGAGAGATTTTTTATACTGCGGGAATCCTGTTCTACAGCTGGACATGGGTATATTGTATAAGTAAAAGGGCGAGGGTGCAAGGGGAGGATAATTCATAATTATGAATTAATTAATCGCTTCTATATCTTTTTTACTCAATCCGGTCATTTTTTCGATAAATCCCCACAAACACGATCATCAGTATGTCCACAAGGTTGTGTTTCTTACATCTTTCAATCCTTGCGTCTGTAATGTTCTCGAATGCTTCTCCTAATGTCATTTTCTCCACCCGAGCACCATTTTACCATACTTTACGCCTTCTTTAATACTTTATTTCTTTTAAATAGTTATAATGCGGAATCCCTGCAAGGTGCTATTTTAGTACAAAGCTATGCGGAGTTTTTTTAATATGTGCTTATAGACTTATACGTGTTTACATGTTATGATTACACGTGTGAGGTGATATATGTTGGCAAAACTTACATTGACTATAGAGCAATCCGTAATAGAACAGGCAAAGGAATATGCGCACAAAAAGAATAGGAGTGTTTCTCGAATTGTAGAAGACTATCTTAAAAATATCGTAACTAATCATGAAATAGGAGCTTCTTTTTCTATGCTGAAATCACCGATAACCGATAGTATTTCCGGAATGTTTCATGACAATGGAAAATCATATAAAGATATGCTTAGTGAAGCGTTACGGGACAAATATTTATGATAAAAAAAGTTTTTATCGATACCGATGTTATTCTTGATGTTGCATTGGCTCGCGACCCATTTTTTTCTGCGAGTAAAATCATATTGGCAATGGCAGAGAATAATATTATCATAGGAGCTATTTCATCGAATTGTGTTGCCAATATCTATTATATATTGAGAAAGTCCGGCGGCGATAGTAAGGCACGAAAATTTATATCAACTATTGTTAAGTATATAACGGTAATAACAATCGATCATAAGAATGTATTGGAAGCGTTAAAATCCAAATTTTCGGACTTTGAAGATGCGCTACAACATTATTCGGCTATGGAAAATCAGTGTGAATATATAGTAACCAGAAATATTGAAGACTACAAAAATGCAAAAATAAACGTGCTGTTGCCGGAAGAATTTATCGGAATGTTCCGGTAACGGAAAGAGGAGATGAGAGATAATAATGAAAGAAATTCCCGTAACGGAGCAGCGTAATCCTGCTTCATATCAAATCGATACGAAAAGTACGGCAGAAATTTTGACGATTATCAATAATGAAGATAAAAAAGTTCCCGAGGCGGTTTCTCAGGCGATTCCGCAATTGACGCGGTTGGTCGATTGCGCGGTTGAGGTGTTTCAAAAAGGAGGACGGCTGTTTTACCTCGGTGCGGGAACCTCCGGCCGTTTGGGGGTGTTGGACGCCTCAGAATGTCCGCCCACCTACGGCGTGTCCCCCGATATGGTACAGGGTTTTATCGCAGGCGGGGATGCCGCGCTCCGCCGTTCCATCGAGGGCGCCGAGGATGATGAAAACCACGGTATCGATCAGCTGCGCGGCGCAGGTTTTTCGGCGTCCGATATGTTGGTCGGTATTACCGCCTCCGGTTCCGCCCCTTATGTGCTGGGGGCGCTTCGGTATGCCCGTTCACTCGGCTGCCCGACCGGTGCAATAAGCTGCAATAAAGATTCACGCACCTTCGAGCTTGCCGATTATCCTATTTATCTGCCGGTCGGACCAGAAATCGTTACCGGCTCTACCCGGATGAAGTCCGGCACTGCTCAAAAGCTCGCACTGAATATGATTACCACCACAGCGATGATTAGGCTGGGAAAGGTGTATAATAACTTTATGATCGATTTGATGCCGGTGAACGCAAAGCTGGTGGAACGGTCGAAACGGCTGATTAACGAGATTACCGGATGCGGGGAAGCGTGTGCCTCGCAGATATTTGAAGATTCCGGACGGAAGATACGGACGGCGGTAATTATGGCCTCGCTTGAGGTATCGAAAGAGGAAGCGGAAGCGCTGCTTAAGCAGGGGAACGGCAATATCAACAATGCGCTCGATGTGTATAAACGGCGGTAAACGGCATAGGTATGAAGCAATTATTTTTTGGGATCGACGGAGGGGGAACACAGTCCCGGCTCGGTATCTGTGATGAAACCGATCGGCTGATTGCACAGGTAAAGGGCGGTTCTACCAACCGGTATGCGGTAGGGTTTGACGCAGCTTGTGATAATCTCCGCGACTTGATTCAAAAACTGAAAACCGAAAGCGGCATCGACGTGCAAAACTGCGCCGCAGGCTGTTTTGCTTCCGCCGGTATGAGTACGGAACAAGAGACCGAAGATTTCCGCCGTTTTTTTACCGGCGAGGGAATCCGTTGTCCTCTGTATCTTTGCAACGATGCACTGGCAGCGCTCGCAGGTGGCACCGGAACGGCGGAAGGCATTATCGTGGTGAGCGGTACCGGATCCATTGCCGCCGGCTTAGATAAAAACGGCAGAACCGCCCGCGCCGGTGGGCTTGGCCATTTGATTGGGGACGAAGGTTCCGGCTTTAAGATAGGATTGGACGGGATTAAAGCTGCCGCCGCCGCTTTGGAACGGCGCGGAGTGCGCACCATATTGGCTCCGATGCTGTTTAACCATTACGGTGTCAACACCATACGGGAATTGTTTCCCTTTTTGTATACAAATTTTAATAAATCGCGAGTGGCCTCTTTTTCACCCTGCGTATTTCAGGCGGCACAGCAATCGGATGCAGTTGCGGCACGTATTCTGGAAACTGCCGCTCAAGACCTGTCGCTCCTTGCCCGCAGCGTATACGGCGCTCTCTTCGACGGAACGGAGGCGGAATTGGTATTCTCCGGCGGCATTTTGGAACATCAATCTTCTTTTGCAAAACTGACCGCAGCCTATATCGCTGATGCGTTGCCGAAGGTGCGGATTATACGCCGCCGTTTTGATCCGGTAGCCGGTGCGTGTATTCTCGCCCGGCTTGGCAGGCATTGAAACTTAAACAGAACTAAACTTTCTCTCCACTGCTGTACGGTTTTTCTTTGCATTTTCTTGCAATTCCGTGTATAATGCGGTCGCCATGGTGAGTATGGAAACGTGTGAAGTATTATATCGTTTTTTTAGAACTGCATCGGAATATATTGAAGGATACCGCAGCGATGCGCCATATCCCGAATCGTTTGCATTTGCCGGAGATTCAACAGCTGCAGCTGCGGCAACGAGCGCTGCGGCGTATCCGGCAGGTGCCGGCAATGAACAAAGCGGTATCGGCACAGCGGCATTGACCGGATACGCCAAGCATAACGGTTTTGCAGCCGATGATAGCCTTGAGGGTTCAATGGGCGGCTCTGCTTCCGGCGGGATGTATACGGAGGCGGTAGGCGGGAGTGGCGGAACGCTGTTTCGGTCGATGCAGGAGATTTACGCTGCGGTTGCGCAGTGCTCCGCTTGCGTGTTGGGGCAAACCCGTACTCATCCGGTGGCGGGGGAAGGCCCCGAAGAGCTTTCCCGCCTGACCAACTCCGTTGAGGTGATGGTAATCGGCGAGGGGCCGGGCGCTGACGAAGACCGGCAGGGCAGACCCTTTGTCGGCAGGGCGGGGCAGCTCCTCGACAAGATGCTGGAGGCTATTCAGCTTTCGCGCAAGACCAACTGCTATATCACCAATGTGGTTAAATGCCGCCCGCCACAGAACCGCGACCCTGCGCCGGATGAACGGAGCTGCTGCGCTGCCTTTTTGGATGCGCAAATACGGCTGCTCCGCCCTAAGATGATTCTTGTGATGGGGCGCATTGCCGCACAGCATTTACTGCAAACCTCCGACGGTATCGGAAAGCTGCGGGGGCATTTTTTCGACTATCAGGGGATACCGCTGATGCCGACCTATCATCCGAGTGCGCTGCTTAGGGACGAAAGCCTTAAACGCCCCGCATGGGAAGACCTCAAGCGCTTCCGCGCCCGTCTGCACGAAATTCAGGCACAGGGCTAGTCTATGGCGCAATGGCTTGAACTCGTCTTTAAACTGCCGCTTTATCAATCATTTTTTTACCGGAATGCCGCCGCAGTACCGAAACGTTCGGCTAAAGCAGTAGCGGTAGAGAGTACGAATGGCCTCGCTTCGAGTGATACCGCCGCACCAGATGGGCAACAATCTTTAGCAGGTAGACGGGCGGCGGTTCGATTCGGTTCGCGCAAGCTTGTCGGCTTTATCGTTGCGGAATATGAAACGCTGCCGAAAAGCTGTCCTTTTGCGGAAGCCGACATAAAGCCGATCGACCGCATCATCGATGCGGAACCGCTTTTCACCGATGAGCAGGCGACGATCGCCCGTTGGATATCACGCTTTTATATCTGCGCCGAGGGGATTGCGCTTTCTGCAATGCTGCCTTCCGGTAAACGCGAAGCGGGTGAGCTGAATACCGACGGGATTGAATTTGCCGGAACCGATTTTTCCGCTTCGGCGCTTACGCTTTCGGATGAACAACGTTCTGCCGTAGAAGCGATTTCCGGCTGCACCGGCGGCGAGTTCTTCTATGTGTACGGCATCACCGGTTCCGGTAAAACCGAGGTCTTTTTACAGGCCGCCTCGCGTGCGCTTGCTGCCGGAAAATCGGTTATCTACCTTGTGCCCGAAATCACGCTGAGTCATCAGGTTGCGGAAACCGTCAAAAAGCGTTTCGGCGGCCGCTGCGCGGTGCTCCATTCGGGACTGACCGGCAGCAAGCGGCTTGCCGAATGGCGGCGTATCGCGCGGGGCGAGGCGCGGATTGTCGTCGGAGTACGCAGCGCCATATTCGCCCCCGTCCGTGATTTGGGACTCATCATCATCGACGAGGAACACGACGGTTCGTATAAGTCGGGCTTTGCGCCCCGCTACCACGCGCGGCAGGTTGCGATGTACCTATGCAAAAAACACGGCTGCCCGCTGGTGATGGGTTCGGCAACGCCGTCGGTAGAGGCATGGCATTTGATGAAAACCGGCGCAATCCGCACCCTGCGTCTGAGCGAGCGGCTTTCAGGCGGCGCGCTACCCCATATCCGCATCGAATCGCTGTTGCATACGGCCGGAGCGTTAAGCGCTGCGCTTATCGATGAAATGCGCCGTACAAAGACCGAGAAAAAGCAGGCGATTCTGTTCTTGAACCGCCGCGGCTTTTCTCATTTCTTTAAGTGTAAGAACTGCGGACACGAGCTCTTGTGTAAAAACTGTTCGGTACCGCTCACCTTTCATAAAAGCGAGGGGCTGATGAAGTGCCACTACTGCGGATGGACGGCAAAGCCGCCGAGTGCCTGCCCCGAATGCGGCTCCATTGAGGCGGGCTACACGAGTATCGGTACGGAATATATTGAAGAACAGGTGCGGAAAACCTTCCCCGACTGCACCGTTCAGCGTATCGATACCGATGTGCTGCAAAAAAACAAGCAAGCGGTTCAAATCTTACATGATTTTCGGGAAGGCGCCACCGATATTCTCCTCGGCACGCAGATGATTGCCAAAGGCTTAAACTTTCCCGGCGTGCGGCTGGTCGGAATTGCGCTTGCCGACACCGGCTTGCAGATGCCCGATTTTAGAGCTGCCGAACGCACCTTTTCGCTCATCATGCAGGTAGCGGGCAGGGCAGGGCGGTATGTTCCGGACGGGGAGGTTATCATTCAAACCTATAATCCCTATCACCCTGCAATTGTCTGTGCGCAGCACAACGATGTGGAAGGTTTTTATACGCAGGAGCTCAAGCAGCGTCAGGCATTGGAATTTCCTCCCTTTGCCCGCCTTATCCGGCTGGTGTTCCGCAGTAAAGATCAACACAAAGCGGAAGAAGCCGCGTATGGCGCACGGGAGCTGTTGCCGCAGCTGTTTCCGGCGGAAGGTGCAAAAGACATAGAAATACTCGGCCCCTCCGATTGTATGCTTTCGCTGGTGGCGGGCAATCACCGGATGCAGCTGCTGTTGCGCGCCGAAACGCTTGCACCGATGCAAAAAGCCGTGTACCGGTTTATCACCGAATACAAAGCGGCTGTGGGTGTGTATATCGAAACGGATGTCGATCCGGTCAGTTTATTGTAAGGTAGGCATCTCTAAAAACTTAGTTGGATTTGCTTCGCATCCTTCGGAATCAACAATCCCGACGAGATGCAGTTGAGGGGTATGATATGCAGCAGAACATGATGATGTTTAAAACACAGCCTTTTGTTTCCGAGAAAGTATGGGGATACGAGCGGTGGATTGTCTCCGTGCATCCGGCGGGGCAGTCTCTCGTAGATGAAGCAACGCCACAGATTGGCGGAACACCGCTTAACGCTATCGCCGGCGCTTCGTATCCGCTTCTGATTAAAATCATTCAGGCGAACGAAACGCTTTCGGTGCAGGTTCACCCCGACGATGACTATGCGCGCCTCCACGAGCACAGCACCGGTAAAACCGAATGTTGGTATGTGCTCGATGCAGTGCCCGACGCAAAGATTATTTACGGACTGCAGAAGGATTACTCCCGCAGCGAGCTGGAAGCTGCAATTCGTAATAACACGATAGAACGCTGTCTCCGCTCCGTTCCCGTCTCGAAGGGGGACTTTATCTTTATCCCTGCCGGAACCGTCCATGCGATACAAGGCGGCTTGCGGCTTTTAGAGGTGCAGCAGTCAAGCGATATAACCTACCGGCTCTATGACTGGGGCCGTC
>NZ_CALHGC010000274.1 GCF_938029485.1 uncultured Treponema sp.
CGCATGAAAGGTTCGCTTAAAAGTAAATTCATATAATTAGTCTGAAAAGGCTAGTTATAAAACTTATTGATTTCAGAGAAGAGGAGGGGCTGCCAGGTGAAAAATAAGAAAAAATCAATACTTAAAAGACTGATGCTTTACGGTGGTAATAAAAATTATTTGCTATATATTGCTATGGTTATGTCTGCTGTATCAGGCGTCATGGTTTTGATGCCTATGGTTTATATTCATAGAATTGTAAATAGCTTAATTTTGAACGGGATGGTGGATTTTGATTTTGTAAAGGAGAACTCACTATATGCGGCAATCTTTGCTGTAATAGGGTTGTTTTTATATCTAATCGGTTTAATTATGTCCCATATTTTTGCTTTTGAAGTGGAAGATAACATTATTAAGAATTCAGTAAGAAAGCTAATAAACAAACCGCTTGGATATTTCGATGACAAAGAAAGCGGAAGGATAAGGAATGTCATTGTATCCGGAGCATCTGAAACCCACTCTTTTTTAGCACATCAACTTCCCGATATGGCGATGACGTTTATATCACCTGTTGTTCTACTTGTATTTTTCTTTATGTTTAACTGGAAGTTAGGTCTTGCCAGTATGATACCGATGATTGTCGGCATGATACTAATGTCATCAATGATGACAGCAGAGACCAAGAAAATGAAAGATGAGTATTATGCAGGACTTTCCAATTTATCCTCTCAGACTGTGGAATATGTTCGAGGAATTCCTGTTGTAAAAACATTTGCACAAAGTGTTGAAAGTTTTAATAAGCTATATTCATTAATCATAAAAATAAAAGACGGCGTACTGAAGCTTACGATGAGCTATACGAATAAAATGTCATGGTTTGAAACCGTTTCCACATCGACAGCATTTTTCTTAGTGCCGGTAGCGTTATTGTTAATAAAGTTTAACGGCAACTTATCTAATGTGGTTGCGGATTCTGTGATTTATTTTCTGATAGGACCGACATTTGCCGTTTTTATTATGAGATCGGCGACGATTACGCAATTCAGCTATTTTGCAGAGCTTGCTTTAAACAAAATTGAAAATATACTTGAATTTGATGATTTCATGTATGGAGATAAGACAAGCTCTGATGTTGGAATCGAATTTAAAAATGTAAGTTTTTCTTATGGCGGTGAAAATGTCTTGGATACTATTTCATTCAAAGTAAACAAGGGAGAAAGAGTTGCTTTAGTCGGCTCATCAGGCAGCGGTAAAACTACTGTAGCAAGGCTTGCCGCCCGATTTTATGATATTACGTCAGGTGAAATTTTTATTGGGGGGATTAACATAAAAGATTTCGAAAAAGAAGCTTTAATGAAAAAAATCGCTTTTGTTTTTCAAAACTCCAAGCTATTTAAAATGAGTTTAAGAGAAAATCTTCTCATCGGAAAGCCTGATGCAACAGATGAAGAAATAGAGAGCGCTTTGATAAATTCAGGATCTAAAGAGATAATCGAAAGATTAGAAAACGGTCTTGATACCGTTTACGGAACAAAGGGTACATATTTTTCGGGCGGAGAAGCTCAAAGGCTTTCTATCGCAAGAGCTTTTCTTAAAGATGCGGATATTATCATTTTAGATGAAGCAACCGCTTTTGCAGATCCCGAAAATGAACATTTAATTCAGGAGTCTTTTAAGAAGTTGTCAAAAAACAAGACGACGCTCATGATTGCTCACAGACTATCTACAGTAATAGATGCGGACAAGATTCTCGTTATTGATAAAGGTAAAATTATAGAAGAAGGCAAACATACGGATTTAATAAATATGAATGGGCATTATAAAAAGCTTTGGGAAGAATATCAAAAATCCGTAAACTGGAAGATAGGAGGTTAAAACATGGTTTCTTATTTTATGAAAAGATACGCTATGTCGGAGAAAGGTGCAATTAATTTAAAAAAAGCAATCTTGTCGCATACCTTTGTTAATATCACAAAATTATTTGCACCGATGATTGCCTTTATGTTTTTGTTCCAGTATATCGGCATCTTAAAAGGTATTGAAAGTTATCATTTTACTCCTATCCATTACATTGCGCTCATTGTAGTAATGATGATTGTGATGTTTTTCATCGCAAGATGGGATTATGTAAGACTATATACCAATGTGTATAACGAGAGTGCGAATTCAAGGATCGATTTAGCGGAAAGATTAAAGAAATTGCCGCTTTCTTATTTTGGTAAAAGAGATTTGGCAGACCTTGCAGAAACGATGATGAATGACATGAACTTATATGAAACAATTTTTTCTCATGCCGTCCCTCATATATACGCAACTGCTATCTCCACAAGTGTTATCGCTTTAATGCTCATTATCTATAATTGGAAATTAGCTCTTGCAGCATTGTGGGTCATTCCGATTTCATTCCTAATAATATTCTTATCAAGGGAAAGTCAGAAAAAAATAGTACAAAAGTGGATAGATGATAATCGCAAGGTATTTGATGATTTGCAGGAAAAGATCGAGCAGATAGAACAAATAAAATCTTACAATTTAGAAGAGCGGATGCTCAATGATTTTTTTAAAAAATTAAATATGTCTACAAAACAGAAAACGAAGGGTGAAATTGTTGCGGGAATACTTATCGGAATAGCGACTGCAATTTTAAAGCTTGGTATTATAAGTGTTGCCGTTATCGGTGTAAACATGCTTATGACCGGTGAAGTAAGCGTGCTGGTTTATATAGCTTTTTTAATGCTGACGACAAGCATATATCTTCCTATAGAGGGGATAATCTCTTTTATGTCCATGATAGTTATGCTTGATGCCGTGGTTGGAAGAATAAAAGAAATAAAAACCATGCCTATTCAAGAAGGCAAAAAGAGTATGGAAATTAAAAATTATGATATCGAATTTAAAGATGTTTATTTTGGGTATGATGATTATTCCGTAATAAATGGTGTGAGTTTTACCGCAAAGCAAGGTGAAATCACTGCGCTCATCGGTTCAAGCGGAAGCGGAAAAACAACTCTTACCAAGCTCGCCGCAAGATTTTGGGATATAGATAGAGGGAAGATTTTGATAGGCGGAGAGGATATCGGTAAGGTTGATCCGGAAACGCTCCTCAAAAATTTTTCTATAGTATTTCAAGATGTTACCCTCTTTAATTCAAGCATAAAAGATAACATTAAAATCGGCAAAAAGGATGCTACAGACGAAGAAATTGTGCGAGCGGCTAAAATAGCCAAATGCTATGAATTTATCAATAAAATGCCGGAAGGGATAGATACGATAATAGGGGAGAACGGACAAAGACTTTCAGGCGGCGAAAGACAAAGAATATCAATAGCAAGGGCTATCTTGAAAGACGCACCGATTATACTGCTTGATGAAGCGACGGCATCTCTTGATGTTGAAAATGAAAGCCTTATTCAGGAAGCTTTATCCGAACTGATAAAAGAAAAAACAGTCATAGTTATTGCTCATAGACTGAGGACAATCAGGAATGCAAATAAAATCGTTTTATTACATGCCGGAAAAATAGAGGCAGTCGGCACAGACGATGAACTTTGCAAAACATCGGAATTTTATAAAGCGATGCTTGAAAAATCAAACGTTCGGTAAAAGTTTATGTAATATTGACGCATATCAGAATAATATAATTGGGCATCTCTAAAAACTCGGTTAGCTTTTTAGAGATGCCCGACGAGTTTTTCATAAGTCTTTATGTATCAATGACTTATGAAAAACATCGCAAGTTAAATCTAAGGTAAACCTCTAAAAACTGAAGTTTTTAGAGGTTCCCAATTGTGTTAAAGCTCAAAGAGAGGGAAGTCTCCCCTCACAGGGTAAACGCATCAGACTGTTTTGAGTATACCCCCGCAAAATAGTGAGACTGTTCCGTAAGCCTTTTGAAATAGACAGTACAGATACAAGGCGCTTAGCAAATTCCAACCGGAGGCGTATCTATGATACGTCGAGGATTGGAATTTCGTAGCAACACAGTAGATGTGCTGTATATTTCAAAAGGTCTGCGGTTCAAATGGTGGCTCCAGCCTCACTATTTTGCGATATGTAATCCACGAGTCTGATGCCTTTATCCGGCTGTATATTTCAAAAGTTATTGCTGCGTAGACCAAACGGCGCACTTGTTATTCCGCTACCCCCTCAATTTTTATATGTTTTGCGCAGAAAACGAATCTATTGATTGTATTGTTGACACATTAATTTCTGTTTATTCGTCTTGGATTAACGGGGCAATTTCAAATTATAACACGGATTTTTTCTATCAATCCCGTGAGTATATTTTTGAATCGTGGAAAGAGGGGACTGCGCTTCAATAAACAACCGAAATTTCCTAGCCAGCTCCCTCTATAGCATATTCTCCTTTTTCATTGCTTCTTTCCCGACTGCATATCCTGTAGAAACTTCCGAATGTATATTCTCTTCATTTGCCAGAGTTTGTACAAGTAGCAGATTTACCTTTGGGTATCAATGAGCTATACTAAACAAAGAAAGGATATATTCAATCGGCGACTCATCCGGAGATGATGTATAAATGCAAGGAGTAAGCTATGAATGATAAAACTGCGAAGGAATTTTCTGCATCAGAAAAAGATTCGTTTGCGGAATTTACCGTACGGGAGCGGTTTCCCAAAATCTTTAAAGAGGTATGCTCCGAACAATATGATGAGTTTATAGAGTGCACAACGGTAGCGGACGGCATTAAAGAGGGTGATCATGCGGGCTTGGCTGCCTTAAAAAAAGCGGTTGCACCGTATAATGATAAAACGCTTAAGCAATTTTTCCATGATGAGCCGTTTTTTCTTGTTGAATTTTATTTTTATCATTTGCTGTTATGTAAACGGAATTACGGTAAACTTAGGTTCGATTTTTTTGCCTTTAAAAAAGATGCAAGCTATAAGGACAAGGGCGCTGAGTATTCCAAACTACTTGAAATACTCTTTAAAGAATGCAAAAAGACACCTGCTGCCAAAACGGATATAGCCGGAAACGATCCTGATACCGATGAGGACGTGGAAGAGCGCATCAAAAAAGTATTGCTTTTTTCGCTGACGTCAAATACCGGCGATTTAAGTCAACTGCATGAAATAAAATCGGAAACCGTATTCGCACTGTGCGACGAAACGGAATGCTGCATCGGCTATCTTACCGATAAATGCTATAACTGCTTTGACATTATTTGCGATAACAGCGGAGCGGAACTGTTCAGCGATATTAATTTAGCAGTACTTTGTATACTGTACGGTATGGCGAAAAAAGTGATATTGCATGTAAAGCCGTGTCCTTTCTTTGTTTCCGATGCAACGCTTGACGACTTTGCAAAATTACTCGCCTTGTTGACGGCCAACGGCAAAAATCCCGAATTACAGAAACTCTTACACGAGCAAAAAATAGAAGTGCATACCGATGACTTTTGGGTGCAGCCTTATTATTTCGATTCGATGCCGGATAACTTAAAACGGCATTTTAGGAAAAGCGATCTTGTCATCGTAAAGGGCGATTTAAATTACCGCCGTTTGGTAAAAGATTGCCGGTGGGAGCATACCGACCGTTTAAAAGACCGCTCCCTTTTACGGAAAGCCGACGGCTCGCTTATTCCGGTTATCGCGCCGCGTGTATTAAAATCCGATCTTGTAATCGGTATAGATCCGGTCTTTGAAGCCTTTGCGCAGAATAAAGATCCGCAGTATAAAACGGACGGCAAATGGGGCGTCATTCAGACGGCGATGAATACCGATGGTAATAAATTGTATAAAAAAAGACAAAAAGCAAGGGAGAAGCGGCGAAAACAAGAAAGCAGTAAACGGAAAAAAGAGGAAAGGAAAAGAGAGAAAAAAGAAGCGGCCGGAAAAAAAGCAAAAAAAAAAGAGCAGTCGACATTAGGCTTACATGAAAAATGCCATTATGTACTTTTTAATATTTTATTCGTAGTAATGGCCTTATTGGTCGTTTGCGTTTTAGGTGTTGTTGCATTGAGCTTTTGTCAAGTTAAAGATGAAGAAATAAAGAAAAGTCTGTCAGAAATATTGGAACGTCTTGATTTTTCGATTGTCTTATCTGCTTTGACGCTTCTTGTAGGAGGCTCAATCGTATTGCCGAAATTCTTATTGCAATCGGAAGTAAAAACTGCCGTAGAAAACAAGTTTAAAGAACATGCCGATGCCGTTATAAAAGAAAAAACCGACGGTTATATCAAAAATGAAATGGCAACCGCCAAGAACGATATGACAAAACTTGACGCGCATTTTTCGCGGATGATTGCTTTTTTTCTGAATGAGAATTATCCGGTCTGGAGCGTCGGCTGGTGTTTCCGTTCTCTTAAAAGATATGGAAAGTTGAATGCGGCATCAGTCGGGTTTAATGAATATGTCGATTTTATCCGCTTCATTCAAAAAGGCGTGTTGGATAATGCAATAGAAACCTTTAATAAAAAACTACGCGAATGCAAGGATGCCGATTATTTTAAACTTTTTGAAGAAGAAGCCGAAGCCTCGCAGGAACCTTCTCCTAAACGGCCTATTATACGAGCAATAAAAGATATTGCCGATTTTGAATACGCGGTCTTTTTTACTGAGATACAAAAAGACACGGGAAAGCAGTCGATATTAAAACCGATTTGTTTGAGCACAGGAAGATTTGCTCAAGATTTATGTATCATTCTTTTGGGAAACGGCAAAAAGGTAGACAAAAACCTTCTCGACGCCGAAACAGCAGATAAATGGCTTTTAAACAAAATACTGGAAATATCAGACTACGGACAAAAGTATTCGAAAGAAATAATCACGAGAAACGACTACAAAGAAAAACTTTCTAATACGCTTAGCCGGTTAAGATCCGAAAGGATTGAGCCTTATAAACAAGAAACCGAACCGACCTACTTCTTTAACGGCTATTCTAAATGATTGTATTTGAACCCTCTAAACATTAATTCAACCACCGATTTATACTTTAAGCGTCCGTAGATAGTCTTTTATTTCAGCGGGAATCCGATAGCTTTCTACCGCTTTTTGAATGGTTTTGTTGTGGGTAAAGGGCGCAAGCGTTTGCTTTTTGATATAGGGGATCGCGGCGTCATACTGTTTAATCAGCGCAAAGCTGAAATACCACGCAATCATCATGTTGATGTAATACTCTTCCGATTTTACAGCGGAGACAAGCTCAAGCATTTCCGGTTTAAAGCGTTCGTCAAGGTAATTGGACAGCAATAATCCGATTGCATAACGGACGGTATAGGTATGAGAGGATTGAATCCATGTCAAAATTTTTTGATATACCGTATCGGGATATTTTTTGAAAATCGAAGGTGAAAACGAATCGCAGGTTGCCCAGTTATCGATAAACGGTAAAAACCGTTCCGTTTCATCCATTGCCTCATTAAAATCTTTGATGTTTTCGATAAGGAATGCGTGCAGGTTGTTTTCTTCAAAATACCGGTGCGGAAGGTCGTGCATAAAGGCGGCGGTCTGTTCCGGTTCCGTCTTAAAAAGCTCTTTGGCAAATTTTCTTAAAAGCGGCGTCCGTATGCCGATCATGAGCTTCGGGTCTACAGATGGAATAAGCTTTGAGTTAAAATCCTTGTATTGCACATCCTGCATCGATAAGAGCCTGCGTTGAATTGCTGTCTGCACGCTTTGCATCGTTCCCACTGTTCCCTTCGGTCTTACGTTTTCTTACAGCAAGCCGCTGACCAGCGCAGGTACTGCGATAAAGTTTCCGATTGCACCGCCGAGGCTGGACAAAAAGAAGATCAGCAGGATGTGCGCTATTTTATTTTTATACCAGCCTTTGATGCTCGTTACGTCGGTGGTCAGATGTTCCATATCGGCGACCTGCGGTTTCCGTACCCATGCTTGAACAATACCGGTAAACAAACCGACGCCGATAAACGGATTCAGCGTTGCGAGCGGGGCGCCTAAAAAGCCGGTGATGATGCTTAACGGGTGACCAAGCGCAAGCAGTGTTCCGAGTGCGGCGAGACTTCCATTCCAGAGCAGCCAGCGAACCAATAAGGCGCTTGACACCGCAACGCCGCCTTTCACAAAGCCTGCAGCGATGAGTAGTACAATCAGCGCCGGGAATATCCAACCGGATATTTTTGACAAACCGCTTTTAGGCGGCACATCTGCAATATCGGTTACATCGTTCGGCGCTGTCCCGCTTTGCAGTTTTTCAAGATAGGCGGCGGTACCTTCAAGGTGGCCTGCTCCCAGAACCGCAACGGTTTTCTTTCCTGCCCCATTCCATATCTTTGTCGCCAAATAACGATCGCGCTCGTCGATTAGGGCTTCTTTTACCTGCGGCAAGTATTCCGCCATTTCCGCCATCATGCTATCCATCTCGCTTTTGTCTTTCAGCGCTTCAATCTCATCCGCGCTCAGTTTTTCGGTAGAAAAGGCGCTGCTCAGCAGCGTTGCCAAAAGCTTCGACTTCCCCCAGAGATTGTTCTTTGCCCATGCCCGTTTCAGGGTAATGTGAATAGGTCTGTCTACAAGCTCCGTTTTAATAGAAAGTTCTTTTGCGGCGGTGATGGCTGCCTTCATTTCGTCTCCGGGCTTAACCCCAACATCAGCGCCGATCCTTTTCTGGAAAGCGGCAAGCACTAGATTGGCAAGCAGTAAAAAGCCTTTTCCGCTTTTGAGTACCTCGATAATATCGAGTTCCTGCCACTGCTTTTCATCGGTAAGCGCCTTATACCGCTGTTCATCCAATTCTACGCAAACACAGTCGGGCTGCTCATCGTGAATGCATTGTTCGACATCATCAATACTTTCTTTGGAAATATGAGCTGTTCCAAGCAGGATGATTTCTTTATCATTTAAGGTAATACGTTTCAACGTTTGATTCATTGGATCTGTCCTATTTTTTTGCCGTGGTATCCGTATTCGCAGCAAACTCGCTTATTGCAAGCCGGTATTCAAAAAAAGTGGGGCTTGGTGTGGTCTTAATTTCGAGCAGGAACTTTTCGGCAAGATGTCCTTTTCCTGCAAGCCGGTAGAATTCGGCTAAATAAAAGAACTTGCGTAACCTCTCCGTTTCGTCCTTTTCTTTTGTAATGCGGTTATTAACATCGCTATCGCCTGCAAAGTCGACAAAAAGACGGCAAAGATAGTAATCGGTTTCGCGTTTTGTGCGGTCTATCGTTTTAAGATATTTTGACATAAAGTCTTTCGCCTCAGCCTTTTTATTCAGTTTATAGCTGCATACCGTTGCGGATAACGCATAATAGATATTTGTTGGGGCATAACGCAGGGCGTTTACAAAGGCTCGGCGGGCGCCTTCCCAATCTTTCTTTTCAAACAATAAAATACCGAGTCCTTCATACGCAAAATAATATTGAGGATACAGTTCCGTTACCTTTTTGTAATGCTTTATCGCATCTTCTTTGTTGCCGAGATCATCATTCAATCCTGCAAGATAAATATGAACAAAATATGAATCGGGGACAAGTTCGATTGCGCGGTTAAAAGCCGCACGAGCTTCTTCTCTCCTGCCTATTTGCAGATTATAAGAGCCGAGATCCGTCCAATGCGGAGCGGCATCGGGTTCCAAGTCGATCGCTTTTTGTATATCCGCGATAGCTTCAGCCATGCGGTTTGTTTCCGATTTTATCCGCGCCAATTCGGCGATGGCGAGGCTGTTTTTCGGCTGATAGTTCAACGCTGCGCGGTAGCATTTCTCCGCCTCCGGCATCTTGTTATCCAGATAATACACCTTACCGCACCAAATTAATGCCTGAATGTCATCGGGATGTTTTTTTAAAATTTTGCCGAATGTTTCTCCCGCTTCTTTATAGCTTCCTTGATTGTAAAAATCGATGCCTTCTTCCAGTAATGCCTGTACATTATCGGGATCGAGTTTTAATATCTTTTTTAAATACGTTTTCCGCATTTTTTTATCGTTTTTTGCTTGAGCAATCATTGTCATTGAATACAGAACATTGAGGTCATTGGGATATTGTTTTTCCAATGCTTTTGCCGTTGTTTCCGCATCGTTTATCCGTCCGGTTGAAACGAGTACGGCTGCCTTTAAATTTTGTATGGGAAGAGAATTTCTATCTTCTTCGGATAGAGTGTCAAAAAGGGCGATAGCTTCATCCCATTTTTGCTCGCTTAACAATGCGCTTAATTGTTGCCCGAATACGATTCGCGGAGAGCTTTCTTCAGTCGGCTTCGCAGCATCGGCATTCGTTGCTTGTTTTTTACTTTCTTGCCGATCCGGCTGTGTACGAGGTTTTGCTCCCTGTGCGCTTAGACAGGAAAGCGTACTGATTATAAAGTATATACATACGGTCTTTTTTAAAATACTTTTACATAAATTTTTCATGAAAACTCCTACGGGAACGGTGATCGCGCGTGAATCTAAGGGCAACCTCTAAGAAATGCAGCTTATAGAGGTGCCGGTTAAAATATATTCTATCAGTCTATCTAAGTTTTTCAATCTGGTCTAGCGGTCGCATTGCATCACGTTAAATCTAACCGAATATCTCTTTATAC
>NZ_CALHGC010000275.1 GCF_938029485.1 uncultured Treponema sp.
AGTACACGTACATCGTGATCAACTAGAACGACGGAATTGCCATCAGCAATCAAACTGTTTACAACTTCCATTAAACCGTCGATATTAGATGGATGCAAACCGATGCTCGGTTCGTCCAGCACATACAAAACGCCCAGTGTTTCGTTGCGGACGGCACGTGCAAGCTGTACCCGCTGCCGCTCTCCCGTAGAAAGCGTGCTGCTTGCGCGGTCGAGCGAAAGGTAGCCGAGACCGAGGTCTTTCAGCCGCCGTGCATTATCCGTCAACGAGCCGATAATGCTCAACGCCATCGGACGCATCTCCGGAGGCAGCGTTGCGGGAACGCTATCCACCCATTGGAGCAATTCGTCAAGTGTCAGCGCCGTCGCTTCGGCAAGGTTTTTACCTGCAAGTGTTGTCGCTCTGACGGCTTTTGAGAGCCGCGTTCCTTTGCACTCCGGGCACGGCGCCTCACGTAAGAATTTGCGGATTTTATCCAAGCCCTTTTCCGATTCGACATTATGCAGCGCATTTTCGGCAGCGCGGTGTGCATTATAGTAGGTGCAATTCAGTTCAAACACTTTGCCGTTTTTGGAATGCCATACTATCATCTTTTTGGTTTCTTCGCCTGCAAAGACGGTGTGCCGCTCTTCTTCGGTAAGTTCGGAAAACGGCACGTCGATGCGCACTCCAAGTTCGGCTACGGTTTTCGGCATCGCAATAAGCCCGAAAAGCTTCCACGGCAACACGGCTCCGTCCTCGATGGAGAGGCTTTCATCGGGCACCAGTGTACTGTCATCCACTTCGCGCACCATGCCCGTGCCGCTGCAGACCGGACATGCGCCGTCCGAATTAAATGCCATGGCTTCCGCACCGGGACCGTAAAACGATTCACCGCATACGGGACAGACAATCGGCTGCATCAGCGCGACCGCCATACTCGCCGGTGTGCGGTGCCCGTTCGGACATACATGGCTGCCGAGCCGGGAAAACATCAATCGCAGACTATTCAATAGTTCCGAAGCGGTACCGAACGTGCTGCGCACTCCGGGAATACCCGGTCTTTGATGCAGGGCAAGTGCAGCAGGAATATGGTGTATCTCATCGATATCCGCCCGGCCGCTCTGTGTAATTCTTCGTCTGGTATATGTAGACAGCGCTTCCAAATACCGTCTGGAACCTTCGGCATACAGCGTTCCCAGCGCCAGCGAAGATTTACCGGAACCGGATACACCCGCAATAGCAACCAGCATTTCAAGCGGAATATCCACATCGATATTTTTCAAATTATGTACCCGCGCTCCTTTGATGCTGATATGGCGGTGATGTGTTTTTTTATCGTGCTGCATACATACTCCTTTACCTTTACTCATAACCGATAATAACATTATTTCTTGTATACGGCAGTCCATTTTATCTCTCTATTCCTCTCACGGTTATTTTTATGTTTAGCAGACAACTGATAGAAAATAAACAGTAATCTTTCTTTTTATGCTTCTGTTTACATAAATATTAAGCCATTAATCACGGTTCCAATTACATTGTTTTCCAACAACGTTCTTTCATAAAGCCGGAAATAACGGATAGATTTTCTCCTTCGTAATATTTTACTAATAACTGCTTAAACTCAGGAACTTCCTTTTCCGGAATTACAATAAAACCTCCGCCATGTGAAATTAAATAATGATTTGCAAAAATAACGGCTGCTCTTTTATTGCCGTCAAGAAATATCTGTGTCTTCATACAATAAAGGCATAGTTTGATAGCAATAGTAATCGCATCATCATTTTCCTCGATAATCTTTTGAATGGTATCTTTAACATCCGCTTCATTCGGTAAAGGCGGAATATATGATGAACCGCCGATGGTTACCGGAACACCGCGAATCCGGCCGCCTTCCGCAAAAAAACCTTCATTTACCAGTTTTGCAATATAACTCAGCATATAATAGTCTGATCTACTTGCAATAACATCTTTATCCAAAATAAATTCCCAAGCATGTTTCAAGTTCAAAATCTTTTGCACATCAGCTGCTGTCATGCCGGAAACCTTTCCGTTGTCTATAATTTCTTCCGTCTGTGGAAAAGATGTTGCAACACCCTCCAAGACAGCTTGATCATAGATATTTATTTTCATATTGGCTCTTGCGAATGCGATATTTGCTATAACTTTGGAAGATAGTCCGTCTTCCGAATATCCGGCAATCGCCAGTTGTTTTTCGACATATCGCAGTTCTTTTCTTATTTTCCGAGCTTCTTTTGCATTACGAAGGAGCAGATTATATAACTCATCGGTATAGACTCCTACGTATGTCGATGTCTGTTTACCGGCAACGCGCTTTCTAACATATACATATTTTCCATCGCCGCGTTCTTTAATTTCAGGCGTACCGTCATACGGCAGTAAATGTAATCTGGCATAAAGATCGGCACGAGTCCTAAGGAATTCCTGTATTTCATTGTATGTGGCTGCCATTATCTTTTCTCCTTTGGGGAGTATTTATTGCGATTATGATACTGTTATGCTCCCTAAAATTCAAGCAGAATTCACGAACTCTCTCAATAGCCGCCGATAGCCTCAGCCAATGCTTTCTTTGTCATGCGGATTGCACATCGGTAATCGCCGTTTGCCAATTTGTCTTATCTTTCGTTATCGATCTTAATTCCGTGAGTATTACTTTATCGGTTGATTTTGTGTTGATTTTGTTGCCATTGTACAGGGATCAGGTTAATATTTTTAAGCCGTATCTTTCATACTTTGTAATCTGTCTATCAACGGATAAAAAATAGTAATCAGACTTTATGGATTGCCAAATCATAATTCGATCAAATGGATCTTTGTGTTCTATTGGTAATTTATAAAAAGTAATTAATTCATCATTTGAAAAAGCTCTGCATTTAAAAAAACTATTTGCTACTTCTTCGTAGAATTCTTCCGGTTTCATGCCTTTTAGGGATAATTTTCCCATATTAAACTTTATCGATATTTCCCATAAGCTCGCTTGACTATAAAAAACTTCATTTTCATCTGCTAATAGTTTATGATACACTGACTGAGATATTTTACTTGTATCAATAAATGCCCACAATAAATAGTGCGTATCTAATAGGATTTTCATACAGTAACAAACTCTTCATCGGTTATCGCCCAATTCTCACTAAATTCAACTTGTACTTTTCCTTCCAATGTACCAAGCTGCCGTGTTTTTATTCTTTTATATTCTTCGATTGGAACAATAACGGCTATTGTTTCTTGTTTTTTACCAAATGCAATACCGATTTCATTACCTAATGCTACTTCTTTCAGAAGTGCAGAGAAATTCATTCTTACTTTAGCAACCGATAATGTTTTCATACGGATACAATACTATATGTGTACAACATGGTCAAGTTGTGTTTTTGCTCGACGAGCATGTGGGCATAATATTTGCTTAACCTGCATTGCCAAAGATGATGTCAGGTTGAAGCAGGTATTGGGTGTCCATTATTCAATCATCAGTTTGATATTATCTATTACAGAATTTATTTCATCGTCAGATGCTTTTTCTATAAAACTGCATTTTCTTTGAACATAGTCCATGTTCTTTATTTGATCACTTAAAATACAGCCTTTTATTGAATGAGCCTTTAAAATTACTTCAAATGGATAGCCCTTTACGTGACTTGTAATTGGGCAAAATAAAGCTAATCCTGTTTTTTTGTTATATAATTTTTGAGAAACACAAATTGCAGGTCTGTGCCCTTGTTGTTCATGTCCTGCTTGCGGATTAAATTCCAAGGTATAACTTCGGCAACCAAATAGGTTTGCCTCGTTAACCGACGAGATGAGTTTGCCGTTCGGCAAACGTCGCTTATTTACGTGTGCGCTTCTCGCGCACTAATTTGTCCGTCGCCAAAATTGATATTTTGTTCGGCGTTTTGGCAGTTATTTGCATTCCATTCAAGTAACGGAAGGAGCTGTTTTAAATTTCAATTCTATTGCCTGTTCTTGATTTGCCAATAATTGTTCTTCAGCCATGCTTTTTATTTCAAAACATCTGCAAGATACCGGCCGGTAATACTGGCGGGATTTTGGGTAATTTCTTCAGGTGTTCCGTATGCGACGATTTTTCCCCCAGCTGCGCCTCCACCCGGACCCATATCAATGATGTAATCGCTGTTTGCAATAACATCGAGGTTGTGCTCGATGACGACAACGGTTGCGCCCGCTTCCACAAGCCGGTGAAATACGCCGAGCAGCACTTGCACGTCAAGCGGGTGCAGTCCGATTGTCGGTTCATCAAATACGAACACCGCATCGTTTTGCGTTTTTCCCATTTCGGCGGCAAGTTTGAGCCGCTGCGCTTCCCCGCCCGAAAGAGCAGGGGTATCTTCACCAAGTGTCAGATAGCCGAGTCCCAAGTTCTGTAAAACCGAAAGATTTTCCGCTATCTTGTGCACGCCGGAAGCTGAAAACACGGGAAGTGCTTTGCGTACCGTCATGCGCATAAGCTCCGGAAGCGAATAGCTTTGTTCCGATTTTTTAGGTGTCCATAATATCGACTCGGCTTCTTTGCCGAAACGGGAGCCGCCGCAATCGGGGCACGTGATGGTAACATCCGGCAGAAATTGTACGTCGAGCGATATTTGTCCTGTTCCGTCACAGGTTGGACAGCGGAGTGTTCCGGTATTGTATGAGAATTCACTTGCAGTAAGTTTTTTTTCTTTTGCCGCCTTTGTTCCCGCAAATAGTTTGCGTAAATCATCCGATATGCCGCTGTATGTTGCAATGGTGGATCGGACATTTATGCCGATAGGCGCTGCATCGATGAGATTTACCCGCGTAATTCCTTCAGCCGAAATCTTTGAAACATGCGGCGGAACTTTGTTCCCTCCGGCGGCCGCCTGCAGCGCGGGGATAAGATTTTCCAACACGAGGGTTGTTTTACCCGAACCGGAGACGCCTGTTACTGCCGTAAGCCTGCCCTTAGGAATATCTACCTTCAGCGCATGTACCGTATGAATCTGCTCTGTTTCCAGATGAATAGTTCCGTTTGCAAACAAATCTTTTTTTGCTGCACGTTTCCGCGTCAGAACGGTTTCCGTTTCTGTGATAAAGCCTGCAATCTTTGAAGCAGGATTTTGCGCAATTTCTTCGACGCTACCCTGTGCGATGACGGTTCCGCCCTCGTTTCCGGCAAGCGGTCCCATTTCGATTATATAATCCGCACGCTTTAACACACGTACATCGTGGTCAACCAGCACAACGGAATTGCCGTCCGCGATTAA
>NZ_CALHGC010000276.1 GCF_938029485.1 uncultured Treponema sp.
TGGATACGCCCGTCATCAAACACAAAGTCATAGATATAATTATCGTGTATCTTCCGTGTTTTATCTATGATCGTATCACTCGATTTATCCAAATATTCATCCAGAAACCGCTGCCATTCGGTATCGGTAAAAACGGTATTGTTGAACTCTTGTAACTGCTTCCTTGTATGAGCAAGAAGTGCATCGGGAGTAGTAATAGTGGGAAGATATTCGTAGCCTTGGTTGCGTAAATCTTGGATCAGCTCCCGCTCCAAAGCAGACTCCGGCTGGTAGCCTACAGATGGTTCACTCACCATTGAATCTTTGGTGTATTTATCAAGGACAATAAAGTTCGGCAATTCTGCTATGGGGGTATATGAAGTCATGATATGAGTATAGCATACTAAGTTTCGCCGTGTAAGTCATTATATTAGTAAAGATGTCTTTATGAGATTCAGTGTCAAACGAGTTCTACCTCATGAATGCTGAAATTTTCTAACCTTTTGGGGAATGATAGTAATTGCTCCCTGTAATATTTGTATTGCTTACGGCGCAGCGCTATCTCTTTGGGTAAGCCTTCGCTGATAGAAGTTGTGAGTGTCTCGAATTTGTCGAGAATAGCAACGATACGGGCTTGTTCTTTTATGGAAGGCAGAGGTATCTTAATTTTAGCCAGATCATTGGCAGATAAATCGATAACTTTTGTACCTTTAGCATACTTTCTTTTCTGATTTGAAAAATCAGCAGTTTTGGTATAATAGACAAAATATTTGCTTATAATTCTTTCTGAAGGTTTAAAAATTGTAGCATGTCCGCCTGTAACCCCTTGTTTTTTTCCATAATAAGCAACAGCTTTACCGACATCTTCTACATTCTCACTGGTATTTGTGATGATTACATCTCCATAATTCACCTTACGAAGCTTTTTAGCTGTGTTAGAAGATACAAATGAAATGGTCTTATGAGTACATATACCGTAATAGGTATAGATTTGTCCATAATGTATTGCAGGGATACCATTTTTTGTAAAATCCTTCTTCTGCAGCCCATTTCCTCTTGTAAAACCACCAATTTCACCCAATAATACGATTTTTATATTATTGATTCCCCCCCCTCACTCAACATATCAAACGATAATAACCGGTTTCGATAATACTCATATTGTTTTTTACGCGCTTCCAGCTCCGTCTCCAGCTCCGTCTCCAGCGTAGTAAACTTGTCGAGAATACGAACAATCTCTTGCTGTACGGATATGGGCGGAAGAGGGATGAGGATTTTTGCTATCTGATTACTCATCAATTTAGGATTTCCCATACCTGAATAAACATACTTTTTTGCCTCTATTGAAAGCCAATAATATAAGAATTTGTAGCTAAGAATTTCTGTTTCTCTTATTTTTATCAATCCACATACATTAGTTATGGAAAAACGACCTTCCCTATAGAATACAGTGCCAGCATTAGCACCATCTGTAGTCCAAGTGATAGCTTCTTGATCAAAATCAAAAGTTTTTATTTTCCCTATTTCTCCATTATTTACTGTTTGAGAGCTATAAACAGGGTACTCTCCTGCATTTTCATACAGGTATTCTTTTGATATAACTCTCCCTCTTTTTAGTTCTGCTGCTTTCCCCAGCGGTTTCCATTCCACGGAAGCTCCTTGGAGCAATGTATCTATATATTTCATTTACGGTCTCCTTTCTTTAAATGTTTGAGGCTTTTTTCAAAATCTGAAAGTATTTTTTGTGTTTTATTAAACTCGTCATATTCCGCTTTTGCTTTCTCATCTGCCTGCGTTTTGCTTATGCTTCCGTTGCCTTTAAGAATATCGTATTTTCGGAATGCTAAAAATTCATTGATACTGGCAGCAAACTCTTCCATAGTAAACGTATTTTCACGCTCAATTAAATCTTCTATATAATCAAAATAGCCCGTTACCAAGCGTTCCAATTGACGTATCTGTTTCTCGTCCAGATAATTTTTTGCAACGGTAACATCACTTTTCAAAATCCTGCCGTCAGGTGCGTTTTTCCACGAGGTTAAACCCATGTGGTCTTTTGTCTTGTCGGCAGATGTGTCGATAATCTCCGCGGCTGTTTTTCCTGTTATGGCATAATGAAACTTGTTTTGAACCATAGCGTAAAATTCATGGGTTATATCAGCATCTTTATCGTAGTCGATGCTGCATTCGGCAAAAATATCGGTTATTTGCAGCCATATTCTTCGCTCGCTGGCACGAATAGAGCGTACACGCTCCAGTAATTCTCTGAAATAGTCTTTGCCGAATACCGTTTTACCCTGCTTTAGCCGGTCGTCGTCCATTGCAAAGCCTTTAGTCATATATTCTTTCAGAACTTTGGTTGCCCAAATCCTGAATAGAGTTGCTTTGCGTGAATTGACACGGTAGCCAACCGAGATAATGGCATCAAGGTTGTAGAATTGTGTCAGGTAGTTTTTACCATCAGTTGCAGTTGCCGAGATTTTCTCGGTAACTGAATTTTTGTCAAGCTCCCCTTCTGCAAATATATTTTTCAAATGTAGAGATATATTATCCGTGGAACAATCAAAAACTTCAGCCATTGCTTTTTGTGTGAGCCAAATGGTTTCGTCGTTGACAATCGCACTTACTGACACCGATCCTTCGGGCGTATTATACACCAAATATTGCAATTCTTTATTCATTCCCCTATCCTTCAAGCTCCCCGATAATGGCATCGATATCTGCCCGCAGTGTGTCTATCCGTTTGACTGTTTCAGCTACTTCGGCATTGAGTTTAACAATATCTATTACCTCCCGCTTATCTTCCGCTTCCACATACGAGCTTACGGAAAGGTTGTAATCGTTTTCCGCAATTGTGCTGTTTTCAACCGATACAGCGGTATACAGGACATCTTCTTTTTTCTCAAAAAGGCTGAGAATTTTTGTAATATGCTCATCTGTTAGTACATTGTTATTTGTTTCTTTCTTAAAAAATGCCTCTCCGCTGGCATCTATGAACTGTGTCTTGGTATCCGGCTTATGCTTTGAGAGTACGAGTATATTTACGGCAATGCTTGTACCATAGAACAAGTTAGGCGCCAGCGAGATAACTGTTTCCACAAAGTTATGCTCTACCAGATATTGCCGTATTTTCTTCTCAGCTCCGCCCCGATAAAAGATACCGGGAAAGCATACGATAGCCGCGCGCCCCTTAGCCGAAAGATAGCTGAGAGAATGTAATACAAACGCAAAGTCGGCTTTGGACTTGGGAGCCAACACACCGGCTGGAGCAAATCGGTCATCATTGATGAGCGTAGGATCATCACTCCCCACCCAATTTACCGAATAAGGCGGATTGGACACAATGGCATCAAAGGGTTTATCGTTGCTATGTTGAGGATTGAGGAGCGTGTCTCCCAAGGCAATATTGAACTTGTCGTAATTGATATTGTGCAGGAACATATTCATACGCGCCATATTGTAATTGGTATGATTTATCTCCTGTCCGAAGAACCCTTCTTCTATGAGATGGTTGTCGAACTGCTTTTTTGCTTGCAGCAGCAAAGAACCTGAACCGCAAGCGGGATCATAAATTTTATTGACAGATGTTTGCCCACACAAAGCCAATCGAGCTATCAGCTTAGATACATACTGTGGAGTAAAAAACTCACCGCCCGATTTACCTGCATTGGCCGCATAGTTGGAAATTAAAAACTCGTAGGCATCACCAAAAAGATCAATCTCATTGTCTTCAAAGTTTCCGAAATCCAATCCTTCCACACCTTTTATCACTGCCGCCAAGCGTTTATTTTTATCCGGCACACTATTGCCTAAACGGTTACTCGTAGTATCAAAGTCGGCAAAAAGCCCCTTGATATCTTTTTCTGAAGGATAGCCATTGGCTGAATTTTCTATTGCATCAAATATCTCAGCCAAATTCGTATTCAAGTTGGGATTCGTATTGGCATTCTTGGCAATATTTACAAACAATTGGCTGGGATAGATAAAATATCCTTTGGTTTTGGTAATATCATCTTTTATTTGAGGTGTAATACGATCATCGGCCATGTTTACATAGTTGATACTCTTATCACCGCCCTCTATGAAACGGATGAAGTTTTCGCTTATGAACCGATAAAACAGCGTTCCCAAAACAAACTGCTTAAAATCCCAGCCGTCCACAGCGCCGCGTACCTCGTTAGCGATTTTCCAAATCTGCGCTTGCAATACCGCTCGCTGATTTATACTTGTATTTGTCATCTGTACGGTCATCCTATTATCATGAGACATTTTTAAAAACAAAGGGATCGTTTTTTTAGAACTCCTCTCTTGAATCTTGATTTCAGCATATCATAACCCAAAAGGGTTGTCATTATATATTGTTATTCTATAACACTCAAACCATTGACTATCATCCATTATCGGCACAAGAGATACTACCTTTCTACGCGTTTAATTTTCTATAAGATTGCCAAAAACTTCCTAACAGTTGACTTTTTTATAAAGCTAAAAAAAAATCAGAATAACTAAAAAATCTTTAGAAGTTATTGCTTGACAGATAAATTTTTCAATTCTATAATTATATCAATTTATAGTTCTTTCTCATTATACGTTGGCGTATGGCGAGAAAGGCAGGCGGTCTCTAAAAATGCTTTTTTAGGGATACCCTGATATCTGTATCAATATCGTATCAAGCGGAAAGCTTGAAAAAAACGATAGAGGAGAAAGCATGAGTTTGGATTTTAACAAGATTAAAACTGCTGCAGAAGGATATAAGGCCGACATGACCGCCTTCCTTCGTGAAATCATCCGCCTTCCCAGCGAAAGCAGCCAAGAGGGGGAAAAAGCAAAACGCATCCAAAAGAAAATGGATGAGCTGGGATTTAACAAAACGTGGATCGATCCGCTCGGCAACGTAATGGGATGGATGGGTACCGGCCCGCACATCGTTTGTTTTGACGGTCACATCGATACGGTCGGTATCGGTAACCGCGACAACTGGAAGTTTGACCCCTACGAAGGATTCGAAGACGATATATTTATCGGCGGACGCGGGGTTTCCGATCAAACCGGCGGCGTTGTTTCTGCAATGTATGCCTGTAAGATGATGAAGGACTTAGGTCTTCTCAACGATAAATACACCGCTATGGTAGTCGGCTCCGTACAGGAAGAAGACTGCGACGGTATGTGCTGGGAGTATATCCTGAAAAAAGACGTCAAAGTTCCCGGTTACGAAAAACTCTGCAAGCCCGACTTTGTTGTTTCTACCGAACCGACTGACGGCGGTATCTATCGCGGACACCGCGGACGCATGGAAATCCGCATTGATGTTAAAGGCGTTTCCTGCCACGGTTCCGCACCGGAGCGCGGCGATAATGCAATCTACAAGATGTCCGACATCCTGCAGGAAGTACGCAAGTTAAACGAAAACGATGCAGCAGACGGCACCGAAATTAAAGGTCTCGTCAAAATGCTCGATAAAAAATACAACAAGGAATGGGAAGAAGCAAACTTCCTCGGCCGCGGAACCGTTACCGTTTCCGAAATTTTCTATACCAGCCCGAGCCGCTGCGCCGTTGCGGACTCCTGCTCCGTTTCGCTTGACCGCCGTATGACG
>NZ_CALHGC010000277.1 GCF_938029485.1 uncultured Treponema sp.
TTCCGTTTCTGAACAGGTTACCTTGAAATGCGATGTTCTAAATCGTGCTATTTGTGCGATTTAGAACTCGTCGACCTATTCGAAAACGCAGTTATCGAATAGGTCTATTCTCTATGGCTGCATTACTGTTTTTGTTTTAAGTCTTTTATTTGTATTTTTTATACTTTTTTTATAAAATTTACACCGCCCGTTGCCTATACTATATACATTATACTCAATCCCTATTTTTATTCGTGCGGAGATTAATCTCCCGCATATAACATTAAGAGGAATTATGCGCATAATCGATAAATACAAAGACTATTATGATTTCCTAGGACATACCAGTGAGGATAGAACCCTTGTCTATGACCGGCGCGGGAGTACCCCGCTCAACAAAGAAACGGTTTTATATCACATATATCGCTATTCTCGTGATAATAGGGTGACCTTTGGCTTACAGGCCGGCTTCAAACTGTTTATTCTACAAGCTATTCATTTGCAGGCTGAGCACGATCCAAGAACAAGAATACTACAGTATGTTACCGGAGATATTCAGCTTGTAGACTCTATCGACAATTTTAATTGGGCAGGGCAGCCTTTACAGTTTGTTGATCTGAAACTTCCTTACTCCCTATATAAAAATAAATGGTATACGCACACAGACTCATGGGATAGATCGTATCAACATCAATTAAAAACGGTTCCTGTTATGCGGAGCAAGGGGAATGAACGGCCGGACGAACTGCTCGCAGAAAAACCGCTGTTGTGTGATACCGGTATTCCGGCGCTCATTCCGCCGTTTGAAATATATAAAAATCTGGAAATGTACCTTTCGTCACTCAAAACCGAGAAAACGGTTGATATCGCAACAAATGACGAAAAGATCATTAATCACGGATTTGATATGAAGTCTTCTTTTCGCCATCCGGTAAAGTAGTAACGATCCCTTAAATCGTAGCGGAGAATATAGTTTTTGAGGAGAAATACTATGGATCACATCGATGAATCGCCATTAACGGTCGAAGAAAAAGCAAATCTCGACCTGCTGGAAATAACAGATAGTGGAATATTAATCGGTGTAACAGATAAAGAAAAGTTAGTAGGCAGTCTGGTCATTCCCGATACTGTTACAGAAATTGCTCAGAAAGCGCTTTTTTGCTGCAAAGCTTTAACACGTATTATCATACCGAGCAGTGTTACTAAGATTGGTCATGGAGCAATTGCCGGCTGTACCGGTTTAACCGGCATTGTTATTCCCAACAGTATTACCAAGATTGACGAATATGCATTTGCCTATTGCAGCTCCCTAACCGGTATTGTGATACCCGATAGCGTTACGGTGATTGGCGTTGCGGCATTTTATAAATGTACCGATCTAACAAGCGTTGTAATCCCAAACAGCGTTATTATGATTGGAGGTCATGCATTTGCCAAATGTCCTTCTTTAACTGATATTGTTATCCCCGATAGTATTACTGAGATTGCACGAGCTGCATTTGCCAACTGTCCTGCTTTAACCGGTATTGTTATCCCTGCAAAGACTACTAAAATTGGATGCGGGGCGTTTTCCGGTTGTAGCTCTTTAACACGTGTTACAATCCCCGGCACTGTTACGGAAATTGGGGAGTATGCCTTTTCCGGCTGTAGCGGTTTAACCGCCATGGTTATTCCCAACGGTGTTACTGAGATTGGAGACGGTGTATTTTCCTGGTGTAATAACTTAACAAATATTACTGTTGATGATGCAAATACGGCATATTGTAGTGAGAATAATATTCTTTATACAAAGAATAAAAAAAAGGTGATAGCTGCAGCAGAAGCCTTAAAAGGTCATATTGTTCTTTCTGATAGCGTTACTGAGATTGGAAAAGATGCGTTTGCCGGCTGTACCGGTTTAGCAAATATTACCATCTCTAATAGTATTACGACAATTAGCGAGTATGCCTTTTCAGGTTGCACCGGTTTAACCGGTATTGTGATACCTGACACTGTTACCGATATTGGGTCGTATGCATTTTTCGGCTGTAGTTCTTTAACAGGTGTTACGATACCTGACAGTGTTACTGAGCTTGGAAACGGTGCATTCTACGGCTGTACAAGCTTAACAAGTATTGTGATACCCGATAGTGTTACTGAAATTGGAGATAATGCCTTTTACGACTGTACCGGCTTAACAAGTACTGTGATACCCAATACTGTTACTAAGATTGGAGCTGCTGCATTTGCAGGCTGTACCGGTTTAACAAGTGTTGTAATACCTGATAGTGTTACTGAGATTGGAATATATGCCTTTGGCAGCTGTACCGGTTTAACACGTATTATGATACCTGATAGTCTGACAGCGATTAATGGCGCGGTATTTTATGACTGCACCGGTTTAACCAATGTTGTTATTCCCGATACTGTTACCGAGATTGGCGATGGGGCATTTGAGGATATTAATCCCGATGCACACTTTACCGTTAAAAGCGAATCGGTAAAAGAACTGTTACTAAACAGCGAAAGCGGTATAGGGAGTGAACAAATTACCATCGAGCCGATTTTGTAAATTAATTAATGAATCGACACGACGTACTTTCTTTCTATGGGTTCATGATAACGGAGAGTGTATTGCCAAGCGCCGAAACACTGCACGAACTGTGTAAACACGAAAAAATCGGTAATGGTGGCTCACGCAAAATCGGATATATGCTCGCATATTCCGAAAGCCGGCAGCTATCGTTTTTTCTATAAAGAAGTAATTTTGTCAGCTTTAGCAGTGCTAAAAGTTGATTGCAAGGATATGCTAAAAATAGTATAGTGTGTTGGGTAGGATCGCCTAAAGGTAGGCGGATGTCAAGCTGCTATATAGGTTTGAAATATTGAAACATGAATTTGAACTATAAAAGAACCGGAAAAATATGCTATATATGCTATATTAGAACCGGAGGTGATGTATGTTTGCAACAACTGGAATAATTGAAGGTAATACCGTTTGCGTACAAAATTGTGCACTCGCCCAATATAACGGGCGGAAAGTAATAATTACTATCTTAGATGAAGATGAAGGCTATGCTGCTGTTCCTGACAAGCAATTGTTTGAAATTTCAGATTCGATAATTTCCCAAAATATGAAAGCCTATCAGGAATTGGCAAAATGAATTTTTTCTCGGAAGAACAAATTTTAAAAATTCATTCGTCGTTGATTGCAAAAACTGGAGGAATAGACGGCGTTCGAGACTATAATCTTTTAGATTTAAGCTTAAAATCAATATTTCAAACCTTCGACGGGAAAGAATTATATCCATCAATTTTAGATAAGGCAGTGCAGCTTTGTTATTCATTCATTGAAAATCATCCTTTTTTAGACGGTAATAAAAGAATTGGTATTCATCTTGCACTTATTTTCCTTAAGATAAATGGAATTGATTTACAGTATAGTCAGGAAGAGTTGATTGATTTTGGGTTTGGCATAGCTTCTGGAAAAATGAAAAAGGACAAAATAAAAGAGTGGTTTATGAAACGCAGCAAATAGAAACCTCACACAGTTTTCAAAGCCGAAAAACCAGTCAAGCTGGTTTACAGTTAAAAAAATGCTGGATTGACTCGCCTAAAGGTAGGCGTGTGCGGAACCAATCAAATCATTTTTTTGATAAAACAAATACAATCATAGGAGCGTCAATATGACTGAAGTTTTAATTAATCATATGTATTCAGGAAATTACCTTGAAACCGGAAATCTTGGTCACGAAGTAATAAACCTTTTTAAATGCGATAATGGAAATCATTATATCTATGCTATGTCGGCAGGTGATTATGATACTAAAACCCATAACAATTCGATTAAAAAAATTATTCTTGTTAGAAATATAGATCAGCATAAAGCTGAAATTTTAGGAATATGTGATGTTGAAGAAGAAATTTTCGCATCAGAAATTGATGAACCGAATAAATATACGATGTTTCCATCTGTCAATGAACTGATTAATAAAGATTTTATGAACAAAAATAATCTTGATGGAACTCCTAAAGATAACAAAACTCTTTATCGGATTGAAACATATAAAAAAATACATGAAAGACAAATAGATTATATTGACAAGCATTCCGTAACATACGGAAATGTAAAACTATACGATTTATTCTTAAATAATAATACGGCACATTCAGATCATGCTATATATCTTACTTTTAAGGTTGTAAATTTCAGACGGCCGAAAGAGCTTATCTATCTGTGCGACAATAGATGTGATGCAGATAATACGGATACTCATTATTTCAGACTAACGGAAAGAGAGCGAATGTGCGGTACCAGTGTTGCAACTTATGAAAATCTTAAAGATTCTGAAATCCAAAAGCTTATCAACGCTCCTTATTGGGAAGACAAAGACAATTCTCCTAAAGTTGATATAAATAACATAAATATAAAATCAACTTCACTACTGAATATAATTAAGAAAAATAATGATGAAATTACATATTCAAATTGGATTTCCTATTATTTGAAAAACGATAAGGAATTATTAAAAAGATTTATCACACATTTTACAAATGAAGACGGGAAGACTAAAAGTAGTTTTGAAGATATCGAAATTATCAGAGAATCAAAAAATAACATTGACATTTATTATGAAGATTCACAAAGCATCTATGTTTTTGAAAACAAAATAAAATCATCAATAAATGGAACACAGAAAAAAGACGATAGTACGGAAGAAGAAAAAGAGTTTTCACAATTAGAAAAGTATTATATTTTTGCGGAAAAAGAAGCCGAGAAATCGACATCGAAGAAAACTACCGGCTATTTTCTTTTACTTCCAAACTATGCCTATAAAGATACTTCAAAGTTAAATAAATATGCAAAATTTGATAAATACAAAATAATAAGATATAGTCAGCTTTTAGATTTTTTCAAATCTTATAATTCTACACTGCCATACTATGAAGATTTCTTAAAAGCACTCGAATATCATGCTTCTGAATACCTCAATGATTTATATTCCGAAATGCTGGAAAGATTACAATCAGTTATTTCGTTGAAAAAATAATGTTACCAACTTTTCCGCTGTTGAGTAATTTGCTTGTTATAGATAGCGGTAAAACTACGAAAATCAACAACCCCGATGCTCTGCACCAAGGTTGTTGATTTAATTTCCCGTACAACTGAATAGGTCGGAAAGAAGTTGTATTCTTCAAAAAAGTGTTAAAATTGTATATTATTTGAATTATTATCCCGTATACAAACTATATTCGAGGAAAGCGACTTCTGCCATGTATACCGTATCGTTAATGATGCCGACTACATCCAATTCAGCTTGGCGTAAGGTCTGCTGCAGAGAGCGCTCTTTAAACATATTGAAAACGCGAGATGATTGCGTATTTTTGTTTCAAAAAGTGCTGTTGCCGGAACAAAACCTTCATCGGTAGTATTCCACAAGTGTGCAGCCTTCCAATTTGTTTGGGTAATAATACAGCCCTTTATATGCTTTTAGAAACTGCATAAATCTCTAAAGCTTCTCTATATCTTCCTTACTTAGGCCGGTCATTAAACAAACTTCAGAAATAGGATAGGAATGTGCAATCATCAGTTTTGCCGTTTCAAGTTTCGTTTGGTATGAGCCTTTGGCATAACCTTGTTGGATACCCTGTTGGATACCCTGTTGAATACCTGCCCTACGTGCATCCATCTCAAATGATTTTAGTAGCATATACTCCCTCCGCTTCTCTTCGTCCTGCTTCGTTTCATTTACCCGCCTCTCAACCTGCTTTGTAAATGCCGTTTTAGGTTCTTCTCCATTCATATACAATAAAAATGACTTTAATTCATCTTCTGCTTTGTCTGCCGCCTTACTATTTACAATTATCTTTACCGTTCCATCATTAAAAATCGCCCCTGTTTCCCGGCACGATGGAGTAATCGTATATATCGGTAAATATTGCTGTAAGTAGTCAAAAGTACATAAAAAGATAATGAACGTATCAGGTAGGTCGTTATAATCTCTGCCTTTATTAAGGGCACTGTTGTCGATGGCACATTGATAATATCCGCACAGACATATCCATGGTATATTGGCGTACCGTGTTAGACAGGAAATCCTTATATCTACGATTATATGTTGTTTCACCCATACTCAAAGTATACCACACCATACCGCCGGCTGTCAGCTCTATGTTTTTGAAAATATGTTCAAAGAAGAGAGATAGGACATTCCCGTTGATAAAATAATTTTAACTTTACACTTTTTTCATAAAATATACGCCCTTATCCTCCTATATTATCTCAATACATACTATCCAAAATAACCGTCCAAAAACCTCATACTATTTTGAGCGGTTTTATCACCAGCTTAAACCAAGGAGCATTACATGCCGAAACGTGTTGAATTAACGATGAATGTCATTGAAGCTGTTGCCGCCGTAGCGGAAAAACTTGCCGGGTCAAAGTTAAAGATTAAGACTTCAAAGGAATTTTCTCATGCTGTTGCACATTTGAATGACTATTTTGGAACGGATGAGCGTCAGACATGGCTTCTTTGCGCTATGCTTGCCATGCATTTTGAAAATAAGAGAAAACCCTGCCGTTTAAATACAATCGCAGATTTTTTCGGCTGCTCAATGCTTACGATGTTGGCGTGTAGAGGAGATATCGAATCGATTATTGCAAAACAGTATATGTATACCGTAAATGCACTACATGATGATAAAATAGGTTTAGACAGTTTGTTTCAGTTTTCGGAAGAATTTTTGCAGTGTCTTTTGCAGAATGAAAAGCCGGTTATCACTGCCCCCGCACCGGCTGAAACGGATATACTCGATATGGTAAATAAAATCAGACATGAAGTATGCCGTCGGCACTCTTTGGGGATAAAGGTGCGGATAATGAATGCAGAAGAAAAAAGATATGCAGACGAACCCTTTGTTATTGCAACAAAGCAATTATTGCCCGGTGAAAAAAATCTTCAGGCGCGGATGATGTTTTACACATGCTGTTCTCATTATATTACCGGAGATGAAGTAGGGCTTGCAGAATTACTCGACGCTACCGTGTATCCGGCGAGTGCAAAGTTTGCCCTTGCACGGGAGTGTATGGATGAACGTTTCATTTTATTTAAAGAGGACTTAGTCGCTTTCGATCAAAAAGGCACGCTTACCGATGCAACGATTGAGATTACCCAAAAAGCAAAAGAACTGTTGTTAGGAGAAAACATCGATCTTTTTACAAAACCGACACAGGGCGCCGGTATTATTCAACCGGACGCAATTACGGCAAAAGACCTGTTTTATGAGCAAAAAAATGAAGCGGAAATAGCCCGTCTTACCTCTTCTTTGCAGGAAGAACATTTTTGTGAAATACAAAATCGGCTTTCGGAAAAAGGTTTGCCTAAAGGGGTTGCCGTATTGCTGTACGGAGCGCCGGGTACCGGAAAAACAGAAACAGTGTATCAGCTGGCAAAAGCAACGGGGCGGATGATTTTGCATGTTGATATCAGCCAAGCAAAATCATGCTGGTTCGGCGAAAGCGAAAAGAAAATTAAAAAGATTTTTACCAACTATAGTCAACTCTGCCGTGCATGTAAAAAGGAGCAAGATGGAAAGATTCCGATACTGCTTTTTAATGAAGCGGACGCAATTTTTTCCAAGCGGAAAGATACCAATTCCAGCAATGTGGCACAGACAGAAAACAGTATGCAGAATATTATTCTGGAAGAGATGGAAAAACTTGAGGGTATCTTGATTGCAACGACAAACCTTGCTGACAATTTAGATACGGCATTTGAACGGCGGTTTCTGTTTAAGATCAAGTTTGAAAATCCATCCGTCGAGGCAAAACGGAAAATCTGGAAATCAAAACTTCAGTTTCTCGGCGAAAACGAATTGACGGCTTTTGCGGAAAACTACAATTTAAGCGGCGGGCAGATTGACAACATTGTCCGTAAAGTAATGATGGACGAAGTATTAACCGGTATGCATCCAAATATTGAAACACTGCACGAGCTTTGCAAGCATGAAAAAATCGGCAATGATTATGAACAAAGGATCGGCTTTTCTTGCTGAGCCAAGTTGTGCGAATAGGGGAGACTTCAAAAGTTTATTTCTTTTTTGGTCATTCCCTCTATCGATCCGGTAAGTTTGCGGGCTAATAGTAGACTTACCTAAAATAGTGTATAAAATGTATAGAGGCTCTTTAAAAACCTCGTTTTTTAGAGATACCCTATAAAATAATTCATGTTTAATTGACAAGAAGGAGTTATGATAAGTATGGAACAGATGAATGAGCCTAAAAATGAACAAGAAACACCGTTTGACTTTATAGAGCAGTGTGATACAAAAACGCTGTGTGCAGTTTTACAGCAAGAAGATCCGCTGATTATACCGCCGCTGCTTAGGAATATGTCTTTGCCGAAAGCGGCTGAACTTTTGCAGATGCTTCCCGATCGTATACGATTTCAGGTTATCGAAAACCTTGTACAGGGAAACAAGGAAGCTGAAGATGAGGCGGAACACATTGCAGCGGATATACGGAATAAAATAGAACTGTATATGATAGCACCGTATAGCAGCGAACTCGACGGTGTAGATTTTTTAGAAAAGATGATCGGGCTTACGGACAGTCAGTTTACGGAAAATGTACTATCCTTTTTAGAGAAAACCAACTATGAAGCATACACAGCATTACGGGAGCGTATCTTCTTTTTTGAAGATATTGCTCTCCTGCATAATCATTCTATCATCAAACTACTGCGTGAAATTGATAAAGAAGACTTCTTGCGGGCGTTCAGTGTACCGTGTCCCGCCGTACAAGAAAAAATGGAACGCAATATGTCAAAAGAGGCAGCAGCAACAGTGAAAGAAGAATTGGATTATATGGGACCCGTACCCATACAGGAAGTACGGGAATCCCGGCAGAAGATTATCGAGCAGCTTCGTCAGTTAGTAGAACGCGGCGAAATCGTTTTGCAATACACGGATGCAGAACTTTTTTTAATGCAAAAGAAAACAATATTCAAGGCAGCCGCACCGGGAAAGATTTAAATTATTCGTGCGGAGGGTTTAATACCCCGACGCTCGCGTCGGGGTTGTTGATTAAACCTGTTTGACAACGCAGTTATCGAACAGGTCTATTATCACGTATACAAACTATATTATAGGAAGGTATACCTTATGAAAAACATAGTAGCGTTTATATTTTTACTCGGGTTTGCAGCGTGGTTTTTTAAAGCTATTCCCGGATTAGAATTCATCGGTTACTTTATTCATGGAACTTTTAGATGGATTTGGAACACAGCCGGTAATAATCCGATAGTATTCATCATCGTATTCGTATGTATGTTCGCAGCTTACAGGTATCACGGTTAGAAAGACTGTCTAAAATGGTAAAAGGAGAATACTATGCAACAGACAAAAACACCGCTTACAGACGAAGAAAAAGCAAATTTGAAGCTTTTGGAAACAACCGACGGAATACTAACCGAAATAACCGATCCCAATAAGCTGATAGGCAGCCTTGTGCTTCCGGACAGTATTACCGAGATTAATATGCTTGCGTTTGCCGACTGTATCGGTTTAAAACGCATGAGTATTCCCAATAGCGTGAAAGTGATTGGTGATAGTGCATTCTTTAATTGTACCGGTTTAGCACGTATTGGTATTCCTAATAGTATTACAGAGATTGGCAAATGTGCTTTTTCCTTCTGCAACAGTTTAACACGTGTTACAATACCTGCCGGTGTTACGATTATTGATCAGGAGGTATTTTCCGCCTGCACTTCTTTAACAAGCGTTACGCTCCCCCGCACTGTTACGGTGATTGGCAGCGCTGCATTTACCTGTTGTTTCAATTTACCTGCTATTGTTATCCCCGATAGTGTTATCGCAATTTTTCCGTTTGCATTTTCCACCTGTAGGAATCTCAAAACGGTAATTATAGAGTCTACTGTTATAAAAGATATTGACGAAACAGCATTTGAAAACGTACATGCTGATATACATTTTACCGTAAAAACCGATGCAGTAAAAGCAATGCTGAAAAAGAACACCGCAATACGGGACGAGCAGATTACAGTTGAGCCTAATGCTAACTCATTATAAGGAAGTAAATATGAAACAAACCGCAATACCGCTTACCGATGAAGAAAAAGCAAATATGCAGCTTTTGGAAATAACCGGCGGAATACTAACAGGAGTAACCGATCCCGATAAACTCATAGGGAGCCTTGTGCTGCCGGAGGGTATTACCGAGATAGACAAATTTGCACTCTCCGACTGTTCCGGCTTGACAAATATTGTTATTCCCAATAGCGTAAAAGTGATTGCCGATTATGCATTTTCCTGCTGTACCGGTTTAACAAGCATTGTTATTCCCGACAGTGTTACTAAGATTGGAAATAATGTATTTTCAGACTGTAGCTCTTTAATACGTGTTATCATACCGGATAGCGTTACCAAGATCGGCGATTATGTATTTTCAAACTGCACTCATTTAACGGAACTTACGGTTGACAATGAAAATCCTGTCTATTGCAGTGAGAACAATATCCTGTATACGAAAGACAAGACACACCTGATAGCTGCGGCAGGCGGTTTAAAAGGGTGTGTTGTTCTACCTGACACTGTTACTGAAATTAGTCCGTATGCATTTTCAGGCCGCACCGGTTTAACCGGTATTACGATACCCGCTGCTGTTGCATGGATTACTGAATGCTTATTTTCCGATTGTTCCGGTTTGAAAAGCATTGTTATCCCCGACACGGTTACTGTGATTGATAAAAAGGCATTTTTCCGCTGTAGCAGTTTAACAAGTATCAGAATACCGGATAGCGTTACTAAGATTGGAGATGCTGTATTTTTATACTGCACGCATTTAACGGAACTTACGGTTGATAATAAAAATCCTGTCTATTGCAGTGAGAACAACATCCTTTATACGAAAGACAAGACACACCTGATAGCTGCGGCAGGCGGTTTAAAAGGGCGTGTTGTTCTACCTGACACTGTTACTGAAATTGCTGATTTTTCATTCCGGGATTGCTGTTCTCTCACAAGTGTTAATATACCCCGCAGTGTTACTCGAATTAACGATTGTGCATTTTTAGGCTGCACCGGCTTAATCGAGCTTAACGTTGATAGTGAAAATCCTATCTATTACAGTGAGAACAATATCCTGTATACAAAAGACAAGAAACGCCTGATAGCTGCGGCAGGCGGTTTAAAAGGGCATATTGTTATACCTGACGGTGTTACCGAGATTGCCGATTATGCATTTTCGGATTGCCGTTCTCTCACAAGTATTAATATACCCGGTAGTGTTACCCGAATTGGTAATTGTGCATTTTCAGGCTGTACTCGTTTAAACTATATTACAATCCCTGACGGTGTTACAGAGATCGATTATGAGGCATTTGCCGACTGCACCGCTTTAACTGATGTTAGAATACCCCGCACTGTTACATGGATTGATGAACAAGTATTTATCGACTGTACCGCTTTAACACGTGTTACGCTGCCCGATACTCTTTCAGTGATTACTTGGGGTACATTTTTCGGATGTTCCGCTTTAACCGATATTGTTATCCCCGATAGTGTTACTGCACTTTGTCCGATTGCATTTTCAAACTGCAGCTCTTTAACAGATATCATCATACCGGATAGTGTTACGGTACTTGATGATGTGGTATTTTCCGGCTGCACCGGTTTAACACATATTACAATACCCAGCAATGTTACATGGATTGGCGATGAAGCATTTTCCGGCTGTACGAATCTCAAAACGGTAATCATAGAGTCTAGTATCATAAAGACTATCAAAGACAATGCATTTGAAAACGTACATGCCGATATACATTTTACCGTGAAAACCGATGTAGTAAAAGCAATGCTGCAAAAGAACCGCATGATACGGGACGAGCAAATTACAGTAGCCCCGAACTTGTACATTAATTGATGAATTGATACGAAGCCAGCGCATGGAGAAAAGCAACAACCCCGATGCTCTGCGTCGGTTCGGCTGTCGGTATGGCAAATGTGTGGGGCTTCCCCTATAAGCTTGGAAGCAACGGCGGCGGCGCTTTTTTGCTCATCTATATCTTATTTGTTATCC
>NZ_CALHGC010000278.1 GCF_938029485.1 uncultured Treponema sp.
ATTTCTTAAAAGCAAGGGTGCAAAAAAAGTTATTGCGGCTGTAAGTTTGCCGTTTTTTACCGGCGATGCAATCAAACTTTTTGATGAAGCATATCAAAAGGGACAGTTTTATCGTATCATCGGTACTAATGCGGTATACCATGAAGAATTGCTCAAGAAAGAGTGGTATATTTCTACCGATGTTTCGGGATTATTTGCCCAGACTATTTCGCGCCTGCATCATAATCAGTCGTTGAGCGGTTTGTTGGATAATAGAGATATTATCGAACGGATATTGCACACAGCGGATCCGAACGGGCAGCATAAGCCGGAGACGTATGGAAGCAAAACAAACAACGGATAATACTGTTGCCGGAATGTTGAAAAAATCGCTATTTCCTCATCAAGCGGCATGGATAAAACCTTTGATCATTTTTATTATGATGCTGTTGCTGCTTATTCCGCTTGCGTTTATCCGTTCGCTTGTCAACGATCGGGAACGGTATCAGCGGACTGCCGAAGCGTCCATCATGGAACCGGCGGGAGGTGAGCCTGTTATCGCGGGGCTGGTACTCGCCGTACCGTATGACGAAGTTGTCGAATATACGGATCCTTCCCAAAAGACTGTTCAAAAAAGGAAAAAATCCGATTATATTCTCACCGTACCGGAAACATATCAGCTGGTAACGCAGATTGATCCCTATCGTCTTTCGCGCGGTATATTTACCGTGCCTATTTTTAACGGCGATTTGGCGGTTAAAGCTACGTTTTCCGGCTTTCAATTCAGTCAATTCAATATTGCAGAAAAAGATATCCGTTATAAGGACGCGGTACTCATCCTTGGAGTAAAAGACAAAAAGACCTTAACAGCCTACCCCGCGCTCTGCATAAACGGTACGCCGCTTATTGAAGCCCTAACGGAACCTGCGGGGGCTTCTCCGTTCCGCAATGCCGTTTACTATACGGTTCCGGAAAACATCGTGCGTTCCGGTTTTTCGATAGAAGGTTCGATTGCCGTGCAAGGCGGTAAAAGCTTTTGTATGGTGCCGCTTGCCGCGGATAACAGCTTTACGGTACAGTCGGCATGGACTGCGCCGAGTTTTTCGGGAGGCTGGCTGCCTAAGGGCCGCTCGCTCGATGCTTCGGGGTTTACCGCCGATTGGCGTATTTCCGGTTTAAGCACGGTGTTCCCCCGCAGCTGGAAGGCGCAGGACTTTGACGTATCAAAAGATACGGATATGTATGATGAATATGATGTGTATAGCCAAAAAGCGGCATCGAAGTCCCGAAAGTCGCCCGAAACGGTAAAAATCGGCTTTATCACTCCCATTAATCATTATTCGCAAGTAAAGCGGTGTATTACCTATGCGCTTCTTTTTTTGGCGGTACCGTTTTTAGCGATATTTTTATGCGAATTATGGAGCGCCGTGCGGATTCATCCTATTCAGTATTTCCTTATCGGAATTGCCGATGTGTTGTTTTATCTGCTGCTCCTGTCTTTTTCCGAGCATTTCGCGTTTAACTTGAGCTATTTGATTGCCACCGCCGGTGTGTGTACCGTTGTCGGGTTCTATACCGCTGCCATTTTTAAGCAAATCCGTTGGGGCGTTTTGTTGACGGCGGTGCAAGCGGTATCCTATCTGTTGCTGTTCGGTATTTTGCAATCGGAAGATTATGCGCTGCTTATCGGCAGTATCGGTATCTTCTGCGTCGTCGCGCTGCTGATGTTCCTAACGCGGCGGGTTGACTGGTACGGCACCCGCTTTGCTTCCGTGCATACTCATACGGAAACAACCGGCAGGGAAACGCCCCAAAAAGGGATTATCGGCGGGTTTTCGTCCGGTGATATCGGATAATCGAATAGATTCATGCATCACGGTGTTTTCTGTGCGGATATCGGTACGTCGTCGTTAAAGGCGGCGTTTGTTACCGAGGATGGAACGGTACTCAAGTTTACACGCTTGCCGTTCCCGCATCCCGTACGAGCGGCAGATTGGGTTCAAGCCTTTTTTTCCGCATGGCGCAGTTTACCGGCTGATTGTGCGGTTGAAGCAATTTGTATTTCGGGTAACGGCCCTTCGCTCGTCGTCGTGCCTCAAACGCACCGAACGCCGGAAGCAAGCACAACCGCCGCTGCAGGTTCTCCGTCCGCGGGTTTTTCGTCCGCCGGCGGTATGAACCGTGTTGACCTTATTAACGGTATTCTCGAAGCGGCAAAACACGATAGGCTGTTTTTGTGGAATGAACCGGCGCCGCAGGGATTTGCCGTTTCGGCTATACCGGCAAGCGCTTCGCTTTTTTTGCCGCGGATAGCGGCTTTCCATGCAAAATATCCCGGTATATTCGATAATGCCGCGCGGCTTTTTTCCGGGCCGGAATATCTCTCCTATCTTTTAACCGGCGCCGCCGTGACGAGCCTGCCCGATCCGCGCTACGAAGCGGCGTATTGGAGCAAGGAAGATCTTGCCCGCTTTGCGGAAGCCCTATTGCATATTGATGCTGAAAAATTGACCGGCTTACTGCCGCCGTTTGTAACTGCCGGCACGGTGATCGGCAGTTTTTGCGGGATTCCCGTTATTGCCGGCGTCCCCGATTTTATCGCGGCGCTTATCGGCACGGGTACGCTGACGGCGGGTACCGCCTGCGACCGCGCCGGTTCAAGCGAGGGCATTAATGTCTGCATTCTGCAGCCCTGCCGCGCCGAAAAAACGCTGCTGTTGCCGGCGGTTATTCCCGATTTATGGAATCTTTCGTCCGTTATTCCGTCTTCCGGAGCTGCGTTTTCCGCATTTTTGGTTTCTCACGGGTTTTTAGGCAACGATTATATCGCCGCGATGGAGCGGATTGCCGAAGAACCTTTTGTTGCATCGGGAGCATACCCCGAAACCTTTGCAGGGCAGGGGCGTGCGTTTGTAGAGGAGCTTGCCTTCCGTATCCGGCGCGGCTGCGATGCGCTGGAACAAGCTTCCGGATTTCGCCCCGTGTATACGCTGTCCGGCGGGCAGGCACACAATGCGCTTTGGTGTCAAATGAAAGCCGATATGACCGGCAGAACCTTTGCGCTTCCCTATTTTGCCGACGGAGAGCTGATCGGCGATGCGGCCTTGGCTCTCTACGGACTCGGCAACGATAAAGGCAGGGGGGAAAGCCTCGTTTCGATTGCCCGGCGGCTTATCCGCATCAAGCGGTACTATGAACCGGATGCAGCGGTTGCGCGCCGGTATACGGAAAAATTCTTATCGCATTCCGAAACGGCATAACACAGGATCTGCCGTTAATCCTGCTGTTTTAAAATTCCCTTGTTGTAGGCACTAATCAGCATTTCCAAGCTGCCGATTTTTTCCTTCATATCTACTCCGGTGTCGGTGTCGGCGACCCGCTTTCGTTCAACCAAGGTTTCAATCACTTCTTTGGTAGATTCAATGTCGAAGCCCTCGCGTAAAACCTTGTCCACGGACTCAAACGGATGATGGCTGATGAGCGTCATTCCATAAGAGTTATAGGTGAGCGTGTAGCCTGCAATGCCGGTGGTCTTTTGGTAGGCCTTGGAAAAACCGCCGTCGATAACCAAGAGCTTGCCGCCTGCTTTAATCGGACTTTCCCCCTTGGCAACCTTGACCGGCGTGTGTCCGTTGACGATATGAGCGTTGCCGCTTAACCCGAACTCCTTGAGTATCCGTGCGGCAAGCGTACCGTCATCCTGCTCCATCAGCTTATAATACGGTGAGGATGGCTCCTTATGCGTTGTCTTATCATCGATAAAGTAGCGTTCAAAGGTGGTCATCTTCGTTTTGCCGAACAGCGTAGAATCCTGATTGCACCATAAGAACCACAGAAAATCCGCATTTTGCCCGGAAAAGTAGGCTTCCCGTGCCATCTGGTCGTATTTATCCATCAGGCTTTTGCCGTAATATACGGCGCCGTCTATCTCTTTTTGCTTAAAGCTGCCGTCCTCGTTCAGCAAAAGACACGCATGGAAAAGCAAGTTGTCGTTATAGCGCCGGTACATACTTCCCTTTGCATATAAAAACCGCACGTGCTGCTTGAGTTTTTCGCTCGTAGCAAACGTGTTGGTGAGCGTGTCGATAAGATGCTGTTCTTCGTCGGTAAGCGCCGTTTGATGTGCGGGATCGATAGTCGGGAACGAGGTATCGTTGAGAGAATAAGTCTTTCCTTCAATGTCGACGGTGCCTGCAGCAGGGTTGAGCGTCCGCAATAGCCGCCGGTGTTCCATATTATACGCAGGATTTTGTTCAATAATGTTCTCTTCAACTTTGAATTGAATGATGCTGATTGCCTTATGCATTTTCGCCAACAATTCCGCATCGACGTCGAAAGGTTTTTTATCGTTTACTTTGGGCATGAACCGCGTACACGGGTCGTCTTTATAGACGTGCTGAGCAAAGCTCACCAGCGGCAAAAGGCTGATCCCGTATCCGTCTTCGATGGCATCGATGTTGGAATAGCGGAGCGCAATCCGTATTGCCGTTGCAACACAAGCCTTGCTCCCTGCCGCAGCCCCCATCCAGAGAATGTCATGGTTTCCCCACTGGATATCAAGGCTGTTTTGCGCCATCAGCGTATCCATCACCTTGTGCGGGGACGGGCCTCTGTCGAATATATCGCCGATAATATGCAGGTGATCGATGGTGCATTTTTTTATCACTTCGGAAAGTTCGATGATGAACAAATCCGCCCGTCCGTATTCCACAAGGCTTTTAATAATTTCGCTGTAATAATCTTTCTTGTTAAAGCGGTGCTCATCTTCCTGCAGCAATTCTTCCATTATGTAGGCAAAACTCTTCGGCAGCAGCTTCCGCACCTTTGACCGCGTATATTTTGATGCAGTTGCCCGCGCCACCCGTACCAGCCGGTAAATGGTCAGCTCGTACCAGTTTGTAATATTGGCCTTTTTTTCCGCTTTGATCAGTTCGAGTTTTTCCTTAGGATAGTAGATAAGCGTTGTCAGTTCTTCCAAATCCTCGGTGCTGACCGTTGAGCTGAGTTCTTCGGAGACTTTCCGCCGGATAGCGCCCGAAGCATTCTGCATCACATGATTAAATGCTTCCGCTTCTCCGTGTATATCGGTTAAAAAATGCTCGGTTCCCTTCGGTAGATTCAAAATGGCTTTAAGGTTGACCACTTCTTCAACCGCTGCCGTAACATTGGGAAATGAGCGGGAGAGTAAATCCAAATACTTTATGTTCTGCTGTAAGGTCTCTGCCGATACGTTTTTCATATAGGTTTCCTTTATTATAGAACTTTATAAGGAGTCTTTAAAAAGCGATCCGTTTAAAGGCTTCTCTATACGGTAATACTCATACGGCCTTTTGTCAAATGGAATAAGCATAAGTCAATCGCTTAAAATATCTCCGATACGGTTTTGCGTTTAGAATTGAGCGTGCACCTTGACTTTTTGCCGCTGTTCGGCTACTATCATCTATCTTTATAAAAAGGAGTGTGTTCACGTGCCCTGCGGAAAAAAACGGAAGCGACAGAAAATAGCAACGCATAAACGAAAGAAGAAGCTTCGAAAGAATAGACATAAGAACAAGTAATCTCTAAAACTATTGTTGGACGTTTTAGAGATTTTCAATAATCTTATACCTTTCTTTATCATATCGGTGTATGTTGTATGTATAAAGAATGCGGTACTTATTGATTGTTTATAAGATTGTTATAAGCGTATTGTTCTATCGCTTTTATCGACGGTGAGAAAGGGCTTTGTTGAGTATCTTCACAGCCCTTTTTTTATATATCCGGCAGTTCACTGAACATATACATGAATAAAAACGTACTCTTATCAATACGGGAGCCGAAAGACCTGCAATCTCTCTCGAGGGCGGAGCTTCGTATATTAGCGCATGAGATGCGCAGTATTATTTTGGAAACGGTAGGTGCAAACGGGGGGCATCTCGCCAGTAATCTCGGTGTTATCGAGCTAACCATTGCACTGCATCGGGTGTTTTCGAGTCCCAAAGATGCGATTATCTGGGATGTGGGGCATCAATCTTATCCCCATAAACTTTTGACCGGAAGGTATCATAATTTCTCAACACTCCGTTTAAAGGACGGGCTTGCAGGCTTTCCCAAACGAGAAGAAAGCCCTCACGATGCATTCAATACGGGACATGCTTCCACCTCAATTTCGGCCGCTGAAGGAATTCTTGCAGGGCGGCAGCTGCAACGCCAAGACGGAAAGGTTATTGCCGTCATCGGAGACGGAGCCTTGAGCGGCGGTATGGCTTTTGAAGCCCTTTTAAACGTTACCCCGCAAACAAAAAATCTTGTAGTTATCCTCAACGATAATAAAATGTCCATCTCTCCCAATATACGTGCAATTTCGGAGTACCTCAGCCGATTAACCGTGCGGAAGGGATACCAGCAGTTTAAGTATATTTTTGATACCGCAGTCGGTAAAATTCCGTTTTTAGGCAGGAGAATTAATTTTTTGATTCACCGTTTAAAGCGCGGCGCTAAGGGGATTTTTTACAGAAATAACCTTTTTACCGATATCGGTTTCGAATACGTCGGCCCCCTGAACGGTCATAACGAAAAAGAACTTGAAAAGGTGTTCCGAAATGTCAGAAATATTGATGCACCGGTGCTTATTCATGTTGAAACGAAGAAAGGAAAGGGCTACCCGCTTGCGGAAGATAATCCTGCAGCTTTTCACGGTATCGGCCCGTTCAATATTGCCGACGGAAAGATTGAGAAAGCGCATACCAACTCTTTTACCGAAGCATTTTCTCATATTATCATCGATGAAGCGGCAAATCGGAACGATATTGCCGCAATCACCGCTGCGATGGCACAGGGTACGGGACTTCAACGGTTCCAGCAGCAATTTCCCGATCGTTTTTTTGACGTCGGTATTGCCGAACAGCATGCGGTAACCTTTGCCGCAGGGCTTGCCGCTGCCGGTTTACGGCCTATCGCAGCTATCTACAGTACGTTTTTGCAGCGTGCAATTGACCAAATTATTCATGACGTAGCGCTGCAAAAACTATCGGTTGTCTTTGCGATAGACCGTGCGGGAGCGGTTCCTTATGACGGCGAAACACATCAGGGATTTTATGATATCTGCTTTTTGCGCAGTATTCCCAATATGACGGTGCTCGCTCCCGCTTCGGCAGCGGAAATGCGGGCGATGTTCCAATGGGCATTGCAGCTCAATGCACCGGTTGCAATACGGTACCCTAAGAATACATGCGCATCTGAATGTCCCGCATTTTCGCTGCCGTTGGAAACCGGCCGCGGCGTGTTTACCGTAACCGCAGAACACAGCGATGTATTGCTGGTATGTACCGGCGGTATGTACCCCGAAACGACTAAAGCATTGGAGTTGCTTGGACAAAAAGGAATCTCCGCCGATATATACAATCTCCGCTTTTTAAAACCTATCGACGAAGCTTTTTTCTTGGAAAAAACACGGAAATATCATTCCATTCTTTTTATCGAAGACGGCGCTTATATCGGTGGAGTAGGGCATTATCTGGAAGGATTAGTTCAAAAACAGCGTACCGGTATGAAAACAGCAGTATGCGCCTTTCCCGACACAACCTTTATGCAGGGATCCCGTCAAGATATCCTTGGATCAGCCGGCTTAACGGGCGAACAGCTTGCCGAAACGGCAGCGGGTCTCTGCCGGTAAGCTCCAGCGGTGGTGTGCCCCTAAAGCGGTACTTGCATTCATAACCCATCTATTGTATAGTAGTGGAGATTTAAAAATCATTTCCATGCTGCTGCGTCTAAACCTATAAACTGATGACGGTGCAGCCTAGTCATTTATCACAAGTCACGGGGCGATTTGGAAACGCCGCCCTTCCCACATTATTAAAAAAAGATCAAGTATTGTGCCGATGAGGCAACGGAAGGGGAGAATATGGACAGTCAAAATCAGACAGAGCCGGTACATCCCGATATCAGCTCGCGTATTCCCGAAAAAGCCGGGAGCGTGAGCCATACGGAAGACGAACGTTTCCTCCGCGAATACAAACAATCCAAGAAAAGGGGGCTGATTGCCTTTATTGCAGTGATTGCGCTGTTGACTTTGGCGTTCATTGCTTCGTTTTGTATCGGGCGTTACTCGATTAGTCCTGCGCGGGTGTTACAAAGCATCGGAAACGGGATCAAAAACGGCGCCGGTGAATTTTCCAAATGGGGAACGGCGGAGGATACGGTTGTTTGGCTGGTGCGGATGTCGCGTATCTGTGCGGCTATTCTGGTGGGAGCTGCGCTGGCGGCGGCCGGTGCGACGTATCAAGGTCTGTTTCGTAACCCGATGGTTTCTCCGGATATTCTGGGAGCCTCGGCCGGCGCGAGTGTCGGCGCGTGTTTTATGATGCTGATGAATCAAAGTTCTGCTATGATTCAGGGGGAGCGTTTGTAACGGGCATTATAGCGGTTACGCTGTCCTATTTTCTCAGTAAGGCTATAGGCCGAGGCAGTAATATGATCCTGCTTTTGGTGCTGTGCGGTATGACCGTCAACACCCTGTTTCAAGCAGTGGTATCCATCATCAAATACCTTAAGAATTCGCAGCCGTGGATGTATATCGTATGTCCGAATTTCTACAAGGCTGTTTCGACTAACTTCTCCGCAGATATGAATCTGGAAGAGATTATAGCCGCCAAGCCCGATGTAGTGTTCGGTTCCAACGAAAAATACCGTGATATGTTCACCGCGGTCGGTATTCCCTTTATCAACTGTTCGTTCAAAACCTATGATGAGATGATACGATCCGTACAGCTTACCGCCGAAGTTTTCGGAGGAGAAGCTGTTGATATTGCTAACCGTTATACGTCCTATCTTAAAGAACGGCTGGACTGGGTTGCAAAACGCGTAGAAGATATCCCCGAAGAAAAGCGCACAACGGTAGCGCACGGTAATTCTATCTATGAGCTGAATTTCGACGGCGCCAATACCATCATTGATGAGTGGATCAAATATGCCGGCGGTATCAACGCAGCTGCGGAAGGAATGACGGGAAATCTGCAAACCATTTCTATGGAACAGGTGCTGCAGTGGAATCCCGACGTTTTGATTACCGGAAAACCCAAGAAGCAGGTTGATCAGGTGATGTCCGATCCTGCATGGGCAAATCTTAAAGCGGTGAAAAACGGACGGGTGTATTCCAATCCAAAGGGAGTTTTCGCATGGGATCGTTATGGCGTGGAATCCGCGCTGCAGCCCCAGTGGTGCGCAAAGTTGCTGTATCCTGAGCTGTTTGAAGATTTTGACATTGCGCAGGAACTGAAAAACTTCTATCATACTTTCTTCTACTATGAGCTCAGCGATCAGCAGGCGCAGATGATTTTGAATTATGAAACGCCTAAATTAGACTAATTTTCGATCATTCGATAATTTGGAGGTTCTAAATGAAACTAAGTGCAAGAAATCAGTTCTCCGGTACTGTAACTAAGGTAACCGAGGGAGCCGTCAACGGCATCGTTACGATTGATGTCAACGGAACGCCCGTGTCCGCAACGATCTCTATGAACGCCATACGGGAGCTGGGATTGGCACCGGGCAAAAAGGCCTACGCTGTTATCAAGGCTACTTCCGTGATGGTCGGTATCGACTAAGTAAAGCTCGGACAAGTAATATGCGCAAAACGGCTTGGGATTACAAAGTAATTCCAAGCCGTTTTTGTCTTAAAGAAGGGAAAATCTTTACTTCCAATCCGTTCTAATTTGCCGTGAAGCATTGAATCGCTCTATTGCAAGTTCGAATAAATGCATGATGAGTTCCCGGTACGGCATCCCCGACGCTTCGCACATTTTGGGAAACATCGAAATAGAGGTAAAGCCCGGGATGGTATTCACCTCATTCAGATAAATCGTCTTTGTTTTTTTGTCGATAAAGAAATCAACCCGTGCCAAGCCGGTTAGATCGAGCGCCCGGTATGCTTTGCCTGCAATACTGCGGATTTCCCGGCGCTGTTCGTCGTCTATATCGGCAGGGATTTTCAGCTGCGCTCCGTCGGGATCGGTATACTTTGCATCATAATCATAAAATTCGTGGGAAGGAATAATTTCTCCCGGCGTATAGACCACGCATTCATCGTTACCGGTTACGGAGCATTCGATTTCGCGGGCGGCGATGCAGGCTTCGATCAGTACCTTGCTGTCCCAGAGGAAAGCCTCCTGCATTTTTTGCAGTAGTTCGGTACGGTTGGCCGCTTTGCCTGCACCGACGGAACTGCCTACTCTGCACGGCTTTACAAAGAGCGGATACTCCAATTCTTTTTCCGCCTGAGTAATAAAGCTTTCCTGTTCTTTCGGGTTATCCCATTGGAATTTTCTTACACATAAAAACGGTACAATCGGCAACTGCTCGTGCTGCCAGATTATCTTTGTCTTTTCTTTGTCCATCGCCGCGCTGCTCGCAAGCACGCCGCCGCCGACGTAGGGAAGGTCGGCCATCTCGAAAAGACCTTGAATGGTGCCGTCCTCTCCGAAGCTGCCGTGCAGCACCGGAAACACAACATCCGCGGCAATCGGCGTACCGTTCACCGATAAACCGGCGGCGGTACCCCCGCCCGGAATAACGGCTACCCGCGCTGCTTTATCACATTTTATCGTTAAGACCGCAGCTGTATCCCTGCGGATGTGTTCCAACAGTGTCTTAGGCTGCAAATACCATTCGCCGGTTTTGGTAATGCCGATTAAATGTACGGTATGTTCGCTGTCGATGGCGCGGACAACAAAAGAAGCGGAAACAAGCGAAACCTCATGCTCGCCCGACCTTCCGCCATAGATAATAGCTATATTCATAGTATACTCCGCATTATATGCTTTATGTATTTTCCAATTTTTTTAAAATTTCAACGGCGAGTGCATCTTCGGGATAAATATCAAGAACCGTTCTAAAAAAAGCTTTCGCTTCTTCAGTCTTTCCTTCTTTTAACGAAATTGTTCCTAAATTTGAAATAATTTTGATATTCTCCGGTTCCTGCTCAAGCGCGCTCATCAGCCAACGGCGGCTTTCATTAAATTGATCAAGCTCCATTAAACAGATGGCAAGTTCATTGCAAATATCGCAATAGGCAACTGCCAGTTCTTTAGGAGTCTTTTTTCCGAGTTCCAGACAGTGTAGGAATGCCTCCGAAGCATCCTTCCACCGTTCTTGACGGCGCAATGCCCAACCGAGTAAGAACCATGCGTTCCATACCTTTGGGTGAAGTTCCAGAAATTCCCGTATTTTTTCAAGAGCCTTTTCTTCTTCGCCCATTTGGATAAAATCAAAAGCGCCTTTAAAGAGCTCATCGTCAAGCGCCTGCGTTTCTATCCATTCAATGAGTTCGGAAGCCTTTTGCTTTCGGTGTGATGTCAACTCATCTTGCGCCGTTTCAATATGTAGATAGGTTTCAAATACGCTCTTTGCCTTAGGAAAGTTTTTTTGGCGGATAAAGAAAAAACCTGCATTAAAAAAGGCGTCGGAAAGGGGCGGTTCGGCTGCCAATACCTCTTTATAGGCTTTGAATGCTTTGTCGGTATAATATTCGGCATAGTCTTCCGCACCGGCTTGTTCATAAAAACGAGCGCGCTCATCCATCAGCAATGCGACATTCAATTTTGTCTGATTATGTTCGGGAAACAGACCTTCAAGTGCGAACAGCAACTGTTCAGCTAAATCAAAATCGGCGTTTTTTATCTTTAGAATTGCGGCATTGGTCATCTCTTCGAGTATATTCGGGCGTAGTTCCTTAAAAATATCTCGATAGTATGCAATATGCTGATTATCCCGTTCATAAGCGAATACATTCAGCATACCGGCTAAAATCATCTCTTCTGAAAGAGTTTCCGGTCTAAAATCTTTCCCTTCATCCGTTAAAAGAAGCGGAAGCGGTATCGATGAATCAAAGCCGGGAATTTTTGCCGCTAAAGCATATTCCTCAGGTACCTTGATGTAAATGAGCTGCTTATCGGAGTTTTCCATGTTGTATGTATCCTATTGCTTACGAAGATTGCACATATGTTTATAGCCGGATTAAGGGTAGATTTTGCGCTGTTGATTAAAATATTGGGTCAATCGTATTTTATACGCAAGCGGTACGGTCGAGGCATTATACGTCATCGCTACTGCGATAAGGTCTTTTCGTTTTTCGACCAATTCTGCTCGGATAATTTTACCGCGCAATCCGACAACGACGGTAGGCTCTTCAAAATCGAATTTTAATACGCAATCTTTATTAAGCAAGAACGGAGCAATCCCCGCCATAATAAACTTTGCTCCGGAATATGAAATATCCCGCACGATACAGCGGCGGGGTATGTTTTCGATATAGACAATCGTTTCTTTTTTGCTTAAAGCGAGCTTTCGCACCGCTTCCGCATTTAATTCAATGCGTTCATCCCCGCGTTTGGTAGTGTTCGCTTTTGCATCGACAAGAAGCCCCAGTTTTTCAATTAAATCGTCGGGAGCACGCTGTGTATATTCAATATTGAGTAAGAGTAAATCAGGCGTTACGGTGTATGGGGTACAGCTTACAACCTTCCCGGAAACAAAAAATGAAAGATCGTTTTTCCCATTTGTTTGAGAAAAAGAGAACCACAGAGAAATTGCCGTGATCCCATCGCTGATTTTTTCATATATTCCGCAATGCTGGGGCACAATGACCTTTGCGCCTACCATTGAAGAAGAGTTGATAACGCACGGCCACGGTCCTCCTTCGGCACCGACGCAGCGTATCGATGATTGCTGCGCATTAAGATTCATCGCTTGGATAACTTCTTTCGTAAAAGTTATCTCTGTCTTCTGAAAAAAATCATAATATTTATTGACCTGTTGGCTCGTCAAAAAACCCATGGTAATAATAATAAATTTATTTTATTAAAAGGTCAAGCGACAACGTGATACTTAAAATTATTGCTAATAGTAAAATAATAATTTTTTTCATCCTTATATCCTCACTTTCAATACGTTAATATTTATGCCGATATTGCATGAATGTTTGATTCCGATAGGATCGGAGAATATTATCCGTCCGTTATACGCTGCATACATTGAAAAATAATTACTGATTACAAATTCTAAATCACAGCCGGGAGCAATTCCAAAACGGGCTGTTCCGGTCGTGTTTTCAGTTCTCCGTATTGAAGCATACCGAACTTCTTCCCAATGACAATATAGCTGCACCGGTATAAGATGAAATTTTATGCGGTTAGAACCAAAACCTATTTTATATCCAAATACATCAAATTCATGGTGAATAATACTTTCATCGTCTCCGAATGAATGATGATAAAATGTATATCCCATACAAAGTTGAAAATCAACATCACTGCCTAAATAAAATCGTGCCCATGTAATGCCGGCACTAAAGCCATGATTAAGAAGCGGTTTTTCATCTGTGATGCCGGATGATGATTGAGAAGTAGCGGTAGCACCAGACTGTTTATAAACAGGCGAAATTCCTAAGTTATATGAGCCGTAGTAACCAAAAGCATAAAAAGTGTCACTGTCTGAAGAAGTGTCTGTTTTTGGGGATGCAGGTTTTACCGCAGGCTCCTCCGGTTTATACACGGCAATAGAAGTCGTTTCTCCAACACGTACTTTTGCTTCTTGTTTAAATGTTTGTGATTCCGTTCGGACTTCAATATGGTAGTTTCCTTCAAGCAATCTTGCAAAAAGTATGGCGCCGGAGCTGCCGATATCCTGATAGTATTTGCCGTTAAGATATACTTTGCCCGAAACTTCGCTTGTCAGTTTGATGCTACCTGTTTTTATGCTCACGACAGTCCTATTATTATCATCACTTATTTTTACCTTTTCTTTAAAGCTATTCATATCCGATTTGACTTCTATTGTGTATGAACCTGTTTGCAGGTCTTCTATTAATATCGAACCGTCTTCTTTAATAGCACTTTTTTGTTCACCATCAATAAACACAGTACCGGCATATTCACTGTTAATAAGAAGACTACCGGTAAGCGTTTTAACCGAGATGCTCCGTCCCGCAAGAAAAATATCTTCACCTTCATCAAGCTGGATATAGACAGCAGGTTTTTGCGACTTGCCAGTCTTTTTTTGTACCTCTTTAGTTACTTCTTTTGCCACTTCTTTGTAAACATCGTATATGCTTTTATCTTTCTCTATAATTTTTTTAGTTAAAATCGGTGTAAAAACACCGTCTTGTGCCGTTTGCCCTGAATCCGCAGAATAAATGATTATTGAGTTAGCGGGTTTTTTATTTACAGCGGCAAGCCCTCGATTTTCTGCACCTCTGCTGTTTCCAAACGGATTATTACGGCAAGAATCGAGAATAACGACATTCGATTTTCCGCTCATACTTTGCATAACTTCGTCAAGTTCAACACAGCGGAACTCTACTTGATCCTCATCTTCAATATTGGTATGGACAGGTATCAGATAATTTATTCTCTTAATTTGTATGGCATGACCTCCGTAGTGGAAAAATGCAATACCGTGTGATTGTCCAACCGTTTTCTTAAATTGCCTCAGAGCTTTTACCATTGTTTCCTTATCTGCATCTTTTACAAGCGTTACAGCAAAACCGATGCTTTCCAATGCCGCCTTTAGTTCTTCCGCTTCGGGAATAGGCTTAGGTAAATCACCTATCTCGTCCGGATAGTCACCGTTCGCAATTAAAAGCGCGTTCTTCGCTTCTTGACCGAACGCCGCAGTGGAAAAAGCAAACAGCAGCAGTACGCTGCAAAGCAATAATTGTTTAAGATGGGGCATTTTTTTCTCCTTTCTTCCATAATAAATACTACTTTACCGCCATCCATGGCGGCAATGACATCCCCTTTGTAAAGATTTCAAAAGAGGATGCTGAAGAGCTTCCTCCAATTTACTGTGTGCTCATTGCAGTTTGTTTTTTACCGGTTACCGGAAGTATATATCGGGAAATCCTGTTTGCGTAAATCTCGCATTGGAATTTGCTCATAACCCCACTTTTCACGAGACCTTTTAGGCACTTCATCTTCAACATAGCTACTCAATTCCTGCAATGTGATAAACCCATCCCCATCTGTGTCTGCCTTGCCGCTCAGTCCTTCCACCACGATATAGGTGAAAATGCCATGTCCCTTGTAGCCTTCCATTGCAGATTGAGTATCGGATGAAGCCACTATTGTAGCGTGTCCTGTGGAGCGAGTGAGACGGTCAACTGCCATTTTTTCCGTCATACCTCTTTTGCCAGCATCCAAGAAAGAGCCGGAATTGCAAGTGTCCATAAGAATGAGAGTCTTTCCTGCTTTTATGAGAGAAAGACAGCGAGTGAGGTCGTTTTTAGAGATGCCTTGCTCTTGAATAGCTTGTGAACTCGTAAAGAGAAAGTTGGAAGGAAGATAGTAGTAGTCTCCATCTTCACCATAAGTCACTCCATGCCCTGCGATGTAAAAGACAAAAACATCATCAGCTTCCACTTTCTTTGAAAGCTCTTGGAAGATCGACTTTAAGCCTTCTTTTGTTACATTTCCATCAAAAAGGTTGAATGTGAAGATGTTTTGGTACAACGATTTTTTCTGCCTTGAAAAACCTTGTGTTATAATCTGGGCATCTGGCACTGCATATTTTAGCTGAAGCCCACGATCGCTATATTGATTGACAGCAACTGTGAGCAAATATAAGTTTGGTTTTCTTGTGTTGCCATGCCAGTTGAGTGTTGTCTTTGCACGCAAACTTTCCACCTTGCCGGCTTCATTTTTTGCATAGAGTTCAAGTGTATTCTTTCCATTTTGCAAGGTAACAGTGTGAGAAAAGTATAGCGTCTGCCCGTTCTTGCTTGGTACGTTTTCCGCTAGACGAATATTCTTTCCATTCAGCAAGAGGTTCACCTCGCCTATTCCGCCACCTGTGTTTTGAATGGAATATTCTATTGCCACGTCTCTATTTGTGATTTCTTCATCAAGATTTAAGAATGATGTGATTGGAGCAGAGCCGGTTTGCATGAGAGAAGCAAAGTTTACTCTTTTAGCATAAGTTGAAATATCTTCACCACTCAATTTAGCGGAGACTAAATCCGGGCGATAGAGGGAGTCGTACATTTGGTCAATACCTACAGTCTTCATGCCGTCCACGATATGCACTAAGTTTTTTGTTGCCCATTCACTTCCTGCAAAAAATCCTTCGGGTGTGTATGTGAGCCACTCGCCATCTTTTAGGTTGAATGTGGTGGCAAGAAGATCGCCGGTGGATGCATCCCAGAATTTGATGGTGTTATCATTAGAGCCGCTCGCTAAATATGTACCGTCAGGGCTGTAACATACAGAGTTCACCCAGCTTGTATGACCAGCCAAAGTTTTTATACATTCTCCTGTTACAACTTTCCATAGCTTAATTGTTCTATCCCAAGAGCTACTAGCTAAATATGTGCCATTACGACTATAGGAAACATATTCTACAGGGTCTGTATGCCCTTCCAATGTTTTTACACAGTTACCGCTTGCTACTTCCCATAGTTTGATTGTGTAATCAAGAGAACCACTTGCTATATATTTCCCATTAGGTGAATAAGCAATAGACATTACATAACTTGTATGCCCAATTAATGTTTTTATACACTTGCCACTTGCAACTTCCCAAATATTGATTGTTTCGTCTTTAGAACCACTTGCAACATACTTTCCATCAGGACTATAGGCTACAGAATATACGGTATCTGTATGTCCCTCAAATGTTTTTACACACTCTCCTGTTGCAACTTCCCATAACTTGATTGTTTTGTCTTCAGAACCACTTGCAATATATTTCCCATCAGGACTATAAGCAACAGAATATATGGTATCTGTATGTCCCTCAAATCTCTTTATACATTCTCCTGTCGCAACTTCCGATAAGTTAACAACCTTCGAAGTTCTACTTGCTATATACTTTCCATCTGGGCTATATACAACATTACCTTGTCCATTTAATTTTTTTACGTGTTCACCTGTTGTAACATTCCATAGCTTTACACCATCAGCAGAGCCGGTAGCCAAATACTTGCCATCAAGACTATAGGCTACAGAACTTACACTTTTTGTATGTCCCCCAAATGTTTTTACACATTCCTCAGTTGCTATATCCCATAGTTTAATCTCATTGTTCCAAAAACTACTTGCCAAATATGCACCATCAGGACTATAAGATACGGACCTTACAACAGCCCCTGTCTCCAATGTTTTTATACACTCTCCTGTTGCTACTTTCCATATTTTGATTGTAATGTCCAAAGAACCACTTGCCACTGTTTTTCCATCAAGGCTATAAGCTACCGCATATACAGGACTTGTATGCTCGCTCAATGTTTTTATACATTCTCCCGTTGCCGCTTCCCATAACTTGATTGTTTTATCTTCAGAACCACTTACAATATATTTTCCATCAGGACTATAGCACACAGAGTTTATACGATCTGTATGTCCAGCCAAAGTTTTTATACATTCTCCCGTCGCCACTTCCCATAACTTGATTGTTTTATCTTCAGAACCACTTACAATATATTTTCCGTTAGGACTATAGCATACAGAGTTTATACGATCTGTATGTCCAGCAAAAGCTTTTATACACTCACCACTTGCTACATCCCAGAGCTTAATTGTCTTATCCCATGAACCACTTGCTACATATCTGCCATCAGGACTATAGCATAAAGAATAAGCACCACCATTCCCACTTAATGTCTTTATACATTCACCTGTTGCAACTTCCCATAGCTTGATGCTATCCCAAGAACTACTTGCTGTATATTTTCCATCAGGACTATAACATACAGAGTATACTTCATCTGAATGCCCGCTCAATGTTCTTAATTCTCTACCTGTCTCCACTTCCCATATTTTGACTGTTTTATCCTCAGAACTGCTTGCAATATATTTTCCATCAGGACTATAACACACAGAGTCTATAAAATCAGCATGTCCCACATTGAACACAAACTCAGGATTATTCATCACAGAACCACTGCTTTCTTGTGTTTTCTTTTTTGCTTCAATCCTTCTCGTTTGTGCCGCAGCGATCGTGCAGACGAAAAAAACAAAAAGTGCAATAATCAAAATGTGTTTGTGTTTCATTGATGGGACTCCTTTCTATTCCTAATTGCTTTGTATTGCATATCGAAAAACCGTCGGCTTTTACTCAAATAAAAGCTCAATCCGCATATCTCCAATAAGAGTCTTCTGTCCTGTTTCATGAATATCGTACTGATACGTGCCGTTCGTTTCCGTAACAATCAGATCGTATACATAACCGGCTTTGAATTTATACGGCTCTATTGCTTTTTTTGTAAAATCATCGAATTCAAGCGATAATGCCGTATAGAGCTGTCCTTCTACTCCGTTTGAAGATTGGATTTCGTATACATTCGTGTTGCCCGGCATGGTAAAACCTATTCCTTTTTGGTTTGTGAGAATACTTTTTGCATTATGAAATTCAACACCGCAACCTGTATTGTTTTGCAAATTCACAAATGCGGCATCGTATTTAACATTTGATTTTGAAGGCTCTGAAAATATCATCGGAATACCAACCTCACCTATCTTTTGAGGAATACATCTTTGCCTATTATAGTCATTCCCATTTATCGAAATTTTGTCACCTGTTTTGGGATTTACATATACGAATGCCGGATAAAAAGAGTATGCGCGCCCATCATCTCTGGGGGAAAGATAGATACGTTTATTCCATTGAAGCGGCGGCAATACCGCAACAACGTGCTCTTGTTGAGGACTATCTATCCGTAATTCCAAGATATAGTTTACGGACTCATTGCTTACATAGATACTAAATTGTCGTTCTGTATCTATAATACTCGGAATGATAAGCCGGCTCATATCGTTTTTATCACCTAAGTTATAGGTAACAAGCCCCGTATAAACAACATCGTCTTCCATAATGAACGTATTATGTTTTACCGTTTCATAATTTACCGCACGGATTAAAAATGTTCCTCGCGGAGGAATGGATGGAATTTTACTTATATCAAACGACCTCGCGCTGCCGCCTTTTATTCCTCCGAGAATGATTTTACCTTCGACTCTGCCGATAAAAATCACCACATCCGCTGTTGTATCATTTCTAATGGACAACGAACCTTTTTCGTCTTTAAAAGAGATGGAGCGTTTCGTTTGTGTATTTTTTTGACCGAACGCCGCAGCGCCAAGCGCAAGCAGCAGCATACAGAATAAGATTTTTTTAAGATAATTCATTTTAGTTCTCCTTTTAAACGTATGTAGGAGATATTCTTCTTTTTATCGGGAAAAAAAGAAAAACACCTCCTATATGTTATTTTTTCATCACCGTATACGGGATAACAAAGACACCGGTTTCCAGCTTCTTCCGCTTGGCAACAGCAGTCATACCGCGCGCGGCGTTCAAGATAGTATTAGATTGATATACCCCCTCATTAATAGGTTTAGGTAGTCCTTCGGGAGTCGAGGCCGCAAAGATAAAAAGATGTTCGGAGCCGAATACTCCATCCACCACTTGATAGTCTACATCGTCATCGGGGAATGTGCGCGGCATATCGGCTTTTAAGAAGTTATCTTTCACCGGCAGCGAGTACTGATTACCTTTTGCATCTATCCCAATAATAGCGATATAGGCATCTTTATCGGTACTGACAAGAAATTTAACCGTATTTCCCGGATACAAAATATCCACAAGATTGTTTTCCGGATCGAGCATTACCGCAATAACATCTATCGTACCGGTTGATGCTGCAGATGATGTTGAAGTACTTTGATGTAGCGCCTTGCTTGCGGCAGCTGCTGAACCGGTCTTCTGCGGTATCTTGTTTGCGGCGGTAGGCGGAACGCTTTGGACTTCTGCAGCTACTTGCGTAAACTCTTCTTTGATAGCCTCCGCTTGCGCTAGGTTTTCGGGATAGAGCGTTAGGTTTCTGTCGGATATCTCCGTCATCGGAATAGAAGCGGTCTCCGAAGCAAGCAGTTTTCCGTCCGTACTTGAAAGCTCAAGGGTCAGCTCGACGATGCCCGCCGCTTTGTTTTCATAATATCTGCCGGTAAGGATATACTTTCGATCCTTAGGAGCGATCGTCCGCTGCTTTCCGAAAGAAGCGCCGCGGGTTGCAATGCCGGTCTGTTCCTGCGGCGGCAGCATTTTCGACTGTATGACATCGATATGCCGCATCTTTGCCGCAGCCTTTTTTATTTCGCTCTGCATCCACGGCACTACCGTACCGCTCGTATCGGTTTCCGCGTAAGAAATAAAGCCGATTGAAACTTGAGCTTTCGGAATCGCCGCCTGCGATATGGCTCCGTCAAACTTTCGCAACACCGTTTCGATAGACTGCTGCGCGGAAAGCACAGAGATCACTACGCCGCTTAGCACGGCCGCCAATAAAAACCGTTTTTTCATATATACCTCCTAAAAACGTATCTATAATTTTATGAAATTTTTTGCCGCATATCTTTCTTTTACTTTGCAATCTTTCCCGTTGCACTGAGGCGGGCGGTACAAAGCGGCGGGGAATATTCTCCGTCTTCATTAACGGCGGTAAACTGAGCGATAAAACCGTAATCGGCACAGGGTATAAAAGAGGATAAAAGCTCGTACCGCTTATCTCGATACGACGCTTCCCACAGTACGTTGCCGGAAGAAAGAGCAAGGCTTTTAAAAAACGGCATTCCGCCGTTGCCTGCACTATCCGCCGCTTTTTCGGTTCCTGCGATGAGAAGCTCTCCGCTTTTTTCGTTCAGCTGCATATCCGCAATATACGCATACGGCGCACCGCCGGTATAAAACGCGCTTTGCCGGTTGTGCACAGCGTCAACCGTTACAATCATTGCCGTTGATTTCGCTGTAGTTCCATTTTCTCCGCCGATATACAGCGCGCCGCTTGCATCCTGCCTAACAGCCGCAACGGATTTAAGTTCATGCTGCAAGGGAATTCGTTTTGCCTTACCGTCTTCCGGAATGGCAAATAATGCAGCAAGCAACGGAAGCTCGGTTTCGGAATCAAGCATATTGCAGCATATAAAAAGCGTTTTTGATTGCGCATCGTAGAGCGGGAGTGCGCTTGTAATGTATTCGGTTCCGGCAAGCGGCAGCGGCGCAGGGAAAGGCGCATAGCGGATTACGTTTTTTTCGATAGAAGCTTTTCCGAGAATGAGATGATTTTCATCATCAAATCCGGCGAGTAAAAGGCTTCCGCCGGAAAAAGGAGTAACAGCTTCGAAGCCGGAACTTGCCGGTATTTTCTGCGTATTCAGCAAAACGCCGTCCGGTGAGTACAACAGCACAAGTCCGTTTTGAACCTCTCCGATTGTATACCCTACCGCCAATAATCCGCCGTTATCTAAGACGATGCCGTCATACAATGCAGCATCGCAGCCGGTTTCGTCAAAGCAATGAGTCCACCGCTCTTTGCCGTTGCAATCGGCGCATTGCACAAAGCCTGCATCATACGGGTTTCCGTTCGTATCCTTTTTTTGTACTTTCCCGACGGCGTAAAAGAAATCTCTTTCTTGAGCGGAAATGAGTTTTGAAACGGTAACGCCGTCCGCGCAATTCTCTTTCCACAAGGACTCATTTATTTTAAGCAGCGGGCGTTCGTCTTCTTTTACCGCCCGCTTTCCGTCAAAGCTGTAGGTGTAAACGTAACCGGGTTGGAGAAAAGTATTATCCGTCAACGGATAATTTTTACGTCCTACGGACACGCACACTTTTACCGTCGATAAAGCTTCCTGCGGTTTGAATAGTTCATACACGGCGGTTCTGCCGGGCGCTATGTTATGCTCGTGCTTCGCTTCGCGGGTATTGATGCGCCCTTCAAGACAGCAGGGAAAAATCGTCCCCAAACCGTTCGTAAGCTGTATGCTTTGTTTCGATGCGTTTTTTACTATAATATAGCTTTCCGATATGCGTTCGTTCTGAACAGGATTTGCGATAACAACCGTTTGTTGTCTATCGGTTATTTGTATTTTCTCTTTGTGTTCGTAGAATACATCCTTCGTCAGCGGAATGGTATAGTGTACAGCCCAGCTGTCATACAACTCGCTGTTATGCAGAGGAAAGGCGTTGTTGACCGTTTCTCCTGGCCGAATATTTTTCCCGTCTATCGTTACCGCAAAGTGAGAATTATTGACGACCGAAGCGGTAAAGGTGTTATCAACGAAACCTAAAGCAGAAGTGACCGGCTTATCGGTCTTTTCCGCCTGCATTCCGGGCTTCTTAGGTACGGTTTTACAGGTAAAAAACAGAAATGAGGCTATCATTATAAGCGCTACTATTTTTAATCTTTTCATATTAAACCTAACTATTTATGACAAAAAGCGCTCCCTAAAAAACGGAATTTCAGGAAGCGCTTTCGATTTAATCGGCGTTATACCGTTTTATTCCATAAAGAGCTCAATCTTTGCATTTTCAACAAAACTTTTTTGACCTACTTCGCGGATATCATATTGATAGCTACCGTCTTTATCCGTCCAAACCATTTCATACACATACCCCGGTCTAAATTTATAATTGCCGACAGACCTTTCGGTATATTCGTTAAAAGCGCATGTAAGAGCCGTATACATCCTTCCTTCTTTATCAATACCGGTATCCAATTCGTAGACATCGGAACGACCCGGTGCAGTAAACCTACGCCCTCGCTGATTTGGAAGCGATGTCCTCGAATTGCGGAATTCCATACCGGCTTTCGTATCATTCCGTATCGTTAAGAACGCCAAGCTGTAACTCAAGTTGTGATTTTTGGGTGAGTCAAAAACGATCGGCGTAAATTCGCCGCCGACCGGATCAGGATCCATCACTTGCACGTTTTCTTTCTGCGGTACGTTTAAAACGGTTTTTTCATTTGTACGCGGATCTACATAAATAAATTGAGGAAAAAATTTATAACCTTTACCCGTATCTTTTCGCGCGAGATAAACGCGTTTATCGGATTCGAGCGGAGCAAGCGTCGCGATTGTTTCGCCGTTCGGTTTTTCAAGACGAACTTCCACAACGAAATTCTCAGAATGATTTGTCAAATACACACAATATTTTTGTTCCGTGTCAATATCTTTGTAAATGGACAGTTCCGTTATGTCTTTTGGTGCTTTCAAATCATAGACGACTAACCCTGTATAAATGACATCCTCGTCGGTAATCCGTCCCTTACCTTTATACGTATTGTAAGTAGCAACTCTTACCAATAAAGAACCGTTTTTAGGTAATCCGGGTATTTTATTAAGATCGAAAGTACGCCGTTTCCCTTTTTTAATACCCCCTAACAGCATGTCATAGCTGACAGGCCCTGCAAAGACAACTACATTTTGATTGGTATGGTTAGTCATAGCAAGAACACCCGGTTCACTGGTAAAACTGACCTCTTTTTCCTTCAAATCCACACTGTTCACTGCTTGACTTTTAGGCGTACTCACACACCCTGCACCCATTGCGGCGAAAAGCACTGCCGCGCATACCCATAAAAGAGTTTTTGTTTTCATTGTATTCTCCTTCTTCATATTTTATTTCATCAACTTTCTCAATTTTCTCAATACCGGAAAATCAATATATTGATGTTAAATAAGATATTACGACAGGATATTGATTACGTCAAGAAGAAAACATCAAGATTTTGTTATATTGAAATGCAATGGCTTTTAAGGATAGGCTTAGAGAAGAAATTGAATATCAAGGGTTGCTGGTAAAGGAAATTTCTGCAAAAGCGGGTATCAGTAACAGTACCTTTTTGTCATATATTGATGCGCGTAGTGTATTGCCGAATGTAGAAACGGGAGTAAAAATTGCAAAAGCGCTTGGCGTTTCGGTTGAATATTTGGTAAACGGCGAACGGCCGCCGCAAGATCCGAAATACGCAGCCATTAGCGATATAGTTCGAGATTTGTATCTTCTCTCACCCGCGCAGTTGGAAACCGTTAAACGCATGATTCACGGTTTGGTTCGGTAAAGATACATGGCATCAACACCATACACTATTTAGCCGCGCATAGAGAATAATAAAGATTGTTCAAATAGACTAGTAGGAACCTCTAAAAACCGATTAGCAATTCGTTTCAGCGAATGTAACAATCATCTTTTTATAGAACAAGCTATACGGCTTGCAGTTTTTAGAGGTCTCCTACAGTAATTCCTTTTTAAATATAGTTCGCTGCGGTTAAAATCTTACGTGCTTTTTCAGCGTCTTCTCCGGCAAGCAGGATAACGGGGCCGGTACAGCCCATGCCCGCTTCCGCATAGATGTTCTCTTTCCAGAGCGTCTTGCAGGCATTTTCTATGTCGATAACGTCGATGCCGTGGATTTCTTCCGTAACAGCTTTCTTCGGCGGTACCGCGATTGTCTCCGCGCTTGCTTCTTTTGCGGCGCCGAACGAGTCGAGTATGGCTTGCAGCCCCGATTTTTCGGCGGCTTGCACCTCGGCACGGCACAGCGCTTGTAAGTTTGCCTGAGCGCTGTGCGCGGAATACGCCAAGGCTGCGGCGATAACCGGAGCGCCCGATGCACGGGAAACAATCGCGACGACATCGGTCATATCCTTACCGGCGCAGGGGCCGTAACCGGAACCGGAGGCTTCGTAGCTGCCGCCTGTTAAGAAGGAGCTGAAAAGCTTCATCAGCACATTGCCGGTTAAGGTATCACATACCATCACATCGGGCGTCCCCTGCAGTAAATCGTTTCCGCGCATACGTACGCCGCCGTCGGCGCGGTGCGATTCGGTAAAGCGTATCGGATAGCCCGCTTTTTGCAGCTTTAACAGCGCTTTTTCAATCGTTGCAACACCGTCGATGTTTAAAAGCCCGACCGTCGGGTTTTCAACACCGTTTGCCTTTGCAACGGCAATCCCTGCAAAGGTGTTTAACAGCATTGCCTTATACCGGTCCGCATCGGAAGCGCCGGTAGTGGACGCAATAAACATCTCTTTGCCGAAGCCGGGCGTTACTACCTTTCCGATTGTCGTAACACCGAGCGGAAAAGTATAGTGCATCGTTACAGCGGCTTTTATTTCGCCCGTTTTAAACAATTCTTCCATTTTATGATGAGCGTCTTCCAGCGTCGGCGCTTCATACCAGCGGAACCCCTCGGTTTTCGGGCCGCCGATCAGCACAATATCCAATCCGGGATTGGCATGGGCTGCCAGTTTTGCGGCGCAGATAAGCTCCGCTTCTCCGTGCTCGCTGCCGGGGACGGTTAAGCCGACCGGAAAGGCTTCCGCAAAGGCGCCGGTTTCCAGTCCCTTCGCCATCAGGCTAAAGGCATCGGCCAGTTGTTGTTTTGTACTGCTCATTTTGCTCCGCCCTCCGCTAAGATACGGGCAGCGACATCGCGCATAGCATCGGCTACAATCTTCTTAATTTCCGCTTCACCGGCGCCGCCCGCAGCACCGGAACTTCCTTTGCCGTTGTTCGCCTCAATTAAAAGGCTCAAACCGTCAAAGAGGTTTGTCAAACGGCCGAGGAACAAACTGCCCTTTCCGATAATCATCGCACGGTGCAGGCTGCCTGCAAGCATATCCCGCCGCGCATGGCCGATAAACGGAACGCCGGAGGGAATGTGCCCTTGAGTAGGCGCAAAACCTTCCACACCGTATTGCTTTACAAATTCCGCGATTTTTGCTCGTTCAAGCTGGCCTTTCATAACCGCAAGCGCCGCGATCATCTTCGTGTTCGCTTCCGGCACATTACCGGCGCCCGCAGGAGCGGTAATCTCGTGGTTCTGCAATTCCGCAGCGAACTTTTCGACATCGGTAATCTTCATCCCTGCGGCGTTGAGCGGATCGTAGATGAGCGCTGTCATAACCGCCTGCGGAGAAGAACCGGAAGAGATCGTATGTTTGCCGATGACGTCGGTATTGATAACGGGGTTTACGCCGTCGTCTTCCGTAATTAAAACGGCGAAACCGCCCACCATATCCTCAATGAGCGGCATCTCTTTTTTAACATGATCCTTACCGTTCATACCGAGCTTAGGCACGGAACCGCCGGCGACAACCATCACGTTCTTAAAGATACCCGACCGCACGAGCGCAGCGGCATTTGCTAATGCGTGTACCGGCGCTGCACAGAAACCGCGGATATCACAGCCGGTCGCATGGACGCATCCCGCTTTTTCGCCGACGGATTTTGCGATATTTCCGCCTCCGCGCTGGTTCACATCGCCCGCAGCTTCCTCGGAACACTCAATAATATAATCGATGTCCGCCGCATTGATGCCTTCAAGCTCTGCGAGGTGCCACGCAGTTAAAATACCGCTTCCCTTCGTAACGAGGTTTTCGAGCATCGTATGAGCGCTCAAGTTCGGGTCGGTGTCATGCGCTTGTTTAACGCAGCCGACCAACACGTCATTGTCGTATAAACCTTCTGCCGTGTGCGATTGCACCAACTTTTCGATATCAGCCTTGGAATGAGCTTCTCCCAATGCAATCGCTTTGTCCTTCATTAACGGATGGTTTTGAATAATCGTTGCCGCTTCGGCAGTAAATTCTTCGGTTAAGTATACCAGTTCAAAGACGTCGGCATACTTCATCAAGATGTAAAGTTCTTTTTGAGTTGCAATTTCACCGAACGGCCCGAAGCGGTCGGCTTTTTCCGTGCACTTAAACCACGGTTCGGGACTACCGGATAAATCTTCAGGCTTTTTATTCCCGATATACACTTGATTGGGAGGATATTGAACGGCCTGTTCAAAAGTTCTTAAATGAGACGGAATTGCGGCAATATAGGGATCGGCAGGATCTTTCGCAATCGCTGCGGTTTGAGTTGAACCGTTCCGTTTTAACAGATCGGGGCTATGCGCCAATGTATAGCTTGCCCCTTTAATCACTGCGTTTTTCATAATACATCCTTATTGATAAGATATT
>NZ_CALHGC010000279.1 GCF_938029485.1 uncultured Treponema sp.
CACGATTCTACGGATCCGCTCCTGTACATCCACACCAAGGCAGAGGGTACGCAGGAATACACCACGCTCTTTTATGTCCCGGCAAAGGCACCCTTCGATATGTATCATGCCGACTACAAGCCCGGTGTAAAGCTCTTTGTCAAGCGGGTGTTCATTACGGAGGACGAAAAAGAATTGCTGCCGGTGTATCTGCGGTTTGTGCGCGGTATTATCGACAGTGAAGACTTGCCGCTCAACGTCAGCCGCGAAATCCTGCAGCAGAATCGCATTTTGAACAATATTCGTTCCGCCTCGGTAAAAAAGCTCTTAGGCGAATTTAAAAAGCTCTCTGAAAATGATAAGGAAAAATACGAAACCTTTATCGCCGAATACAACCGTCCGTTAAAAGAAGGTTTGTACAGCGACTATGAACATCGCGACGAGCTTTTGGAACTGATCCGCTTTAGAACAACGAATGAGGAAAACACATGGACGAGTCTTGCCGACTACGTACAGCGGATGAAGGAAGGGCAAAAGGCGATTTACTACATCACCGGCGGCGATGAAAAGGCGCTGAGGCAGTCTCCGCACTTGGAAGCATACAAGGCGAAAGGCTTTGAAGTGCTGATTATGCCGGATGAAATTGACGATATTGTTATTCCCTCCGTCGGCAAGTATAAGGATTGGGAACTCAAAGCTGCAAACCGCGCCGGCTCCGACGAAGAGCTGAGTACTGACGAAGAAAAGAAAGAAGCAAAGCAGAAGGAAAAGGACTTTAAGCCGATTGTCGAAAAGATTAAAAACGCGCTCGGCGATGCGGTAAAAGAAGTACGCCTTTCCAAACGGCTTGCCGACTCACCTTCGTGTATCGTAGTGGACGAGAACGATCCGAGCTTGCAAATGGAGCGCATGATGCGGGCAATGGGGCAGCAGCTCCGCGGCGAAGTAAAGCCCATTTTGGAAATCAATGCGGAACACCCCATCCTGCAGCGGCTCAAAGATACCGATGATGAAGCGCTCATTGCCGACACCGCATTTGTGCTGTTAGATCAGGCGCTGCTGCTGGAAGGCAGTACGCTCAAAGACACCGCCGACTTTGTAAAACGCTTGAACAAGCTGCTTGCACGGTAAAGCCTTTGGCATTATCCCCCGCCTCGATAGTGTAATATCGGGGCAGGGAATTGCAAGAAATAGAATTTATGATATAGTCAAAATAGACGAGGAGGTATCTTATGCCGTACAGTACTCTCGAACAAAAATTAAAGTTGCTTCCGCAAGCAGCGCTTGAAGAAGTATCTTCTTATGTGGACTATATTTTCTTTAAATTTACTACAGCAGAAAAAAATACTGCACCCAAAAGCTCCAAAAAAGGCTTTGGCTGTTTGAAAGATATTCCTTGCAAAATGTCACGTGAATTTGACGAACCGCTTGAAGAGTTTGCGGAGTATATGTGATGTATTTGCTGGATACTCATGCAATCATTTGGTACGTAACCGGCAGCAATGAACTTTCTTTAACAGCACGAAATCTAATGGAAACGAAGCGATGTTTTTTCAGTTATGTTTCATTATGGGAAATTGCAATAAAGCAGGCGAAAGGAACACTTGATTTTAAGATTGATATTCCGAGGCTGAAGAATGTTTTAGAAAATGAAGAATTTGTGTATCTTTTCCCAACAGAATATGATGCAGAAAGAATAAAAAGTTTACCTGATATTCATAAAGATCCATTTGACAGACTTCTCATTGCACAAGCTAAAGAAAATGAATTAACCATGATAACGAGGGATGAGAACATTCCGTTGTATAAGATAAAAACCATTTGGTAAAAAATCCCGATAGAAAGGCTCTCTTTCTATCGGGATTATGTCTTTACACGCCTAAAAAGCATTCACAAGAATACGAAATTTAAAGTAATTACGGCTGATCTGCATAGGCTTTTATTTGAGCCTCAGTAGGGAGATCAACTTTTATGAAATCGTTCGGAAAACCAGGATTATCCTTGATATTCAGCTTGACTCCCTTCAAGGTATAGCTCAAAGAAGTAGAGGAACCAGAGGAAGCATTGTTTATTGTAACCTTTTCTGAATCAATGGAATATGTACCCGTATCTGTTTTCTTGAAATCTTTTTTCCCTATAGTTTGTTCCTCGGCAAGATACAAATGCCCATTCGAATGAAAGCAGAGATATTTTTGTTTGATGGGAGCTTCACCGGGAGGAAGGGTTTCTTTCCATACCGTACTGTTTACTTTTAATAGGTCAGCATTTCTCGGTTTCGTTCCGCATCCGGTTACCGTTGTTACTGCACCAAACAGCACTACACACAGCGCCATTAACAAAACAAATTTTTTCATTGTTTTCTCCTTAGAAATAATAGTGTTACCGTGTATTGAACTCCCGCGGACATCTGCTGCAAAAGGAGCGTACATAGTCCAAAACCAAGGAATCACGTTCATACAGTAACCTTATCTTCAATAATATCCCACTCCCCTTAAAAGTCAAGAGAAAAAATGCAACCAGCTCAAAAATGCTCCAAAATACCGTACCAAAATGCAATCCGTTCCGGTAAAAGCACACGGAAACCAATTTTTGAAACGGGTATTTTTCCGCTGTTTTCGGCTTCAACATCCATCAAAACCCCGTATATGCTGTCGTTACTTTGCCGGTCAGGATAAACGCATCAGACTTCTTAGTACATTTCCCACAAAATAAGCGACTGTGCCTCCAG
>NZ_CALHGC010000280.1 GCF_938029485.1 uncultured Treponema sp.
GATCAATTCCATTTTTACGGCGCTATGGGTAAACCGCGGGCGCGGCACATCGAGCGACTTTTGTACGACACTTTTGCCGTCTTCGGCAGCAAGCACCCCAGCAATACCGGCAGCGAGCAACGGTATCAACACCATCTTTCTTATTAAGTGTGTCATCTTCACACCTCCTATAAAAACTTTTGCAGGATGTTTGAACATCCGAAAAAGTTTTTAGTCATGCGCATTAAGCGCATCCGTAAATAATCGAGTTTGCAACGCAAACTTGAGATAAAAAGTACCGGCGACATTTCAGACGGTACTTTTTAGTATATCTCCTATAAAAACTTTTAGTTATTCCATTATACCGTACCTTTGCCGGTTTTTAAAGGGTACCGTTCTACCTGTTCTACCGCACAAAGTAAACGGAAGCAGGACTTTTTTTATTACATATTCTCGGTTATAATGAGTGAAAGAAGGATGATGCGATGAATGTATTTGATATAATCGGCCCCATCATGATAGGCCCTTCCAGTTCCCATACGGCAGGGGCAGTGAGAATCGGTTTAATGGCAAGGCTGCTGCTGGGAACCCCGGCGGTAAAGGCATATATCAGACTGCACGGCTCCTTTGCGCAAACGTATAAAGGACACGGAACGGACAGAGCGCTCGCAGCAGGGATTATGGGGATGCAAACCGATGATGAGCGTATCAGAAAAAGTTTGCAAATTGCCAAAGAAACAGGGCTTGCTATTACTTTTGAGCCGACCGTTATCTCCGATGCCCATCCGAATACAGCTGAAATCACCTTAACCGATGCAAGCGGAAAAACCGTATGCGTGCGGGGAGCATCCATCGGCGGGGGCAACATTGTTATTACCCACATAGACGGCAGAGAGGTTAAAATCACCGGTCAATCCCCGACGATTATCGTCGTACACAATGACATACCGGGGATGATCGCCGCCGTAACAGCACTGATGGCTCAGTATAAGCTCAATGTCTACAAATTCAACCTTGCACGGGATAAAAAGGGGGGAACCGCAATCATGACATTACAGGTTGACGGACGTTCCCTTGGGGAAGAGCTGCAAGCCGCCATCGAGAAGATACCCGGTGTTACAAAGGTGATTTTTGTTAGACCGTTCTAAATGGAGTCCTATATGCTTAGTTATGAATCAGTTAACGAATTATATAAAACAGCGGAAGCGCAGCATAAACGTATTCGGGATATTGTCTTGGAAGATCAAGCAGCGCAACTTGAACAGCCGGAAGAAGCACTGATCCGTCAAATGGAAGAAAATTTGACAGTGATGCTTGAAGCGATTGAAAACGGCAGTAAACCCGGGGTTAAATCTACAAGCGGACTAACCGGCGGAGATGCATACCGGCTTAAACAGACAATCGAAACGGGTAAACACCTCTGCGGCGATCTTATGTCAAATGCTATTCAGATGGCGATGGCTGTTTCGGAAATAAATGCTGCAATGGGAAAAATCGTTGCTGCCCCGACTGCCGGTTCTTGCGGGATTCTCCCCGGCGCACTGGGTGCGCTGATAAAGGTACGCGGTATCCCGCGGGAAGAAGTAGCACTGTCCCTGTTTACAGCCGGAGCTATCGGCATGGTGGTAGCAAACAGGGCCTCGATTGCGGGTGCGTCAGGCGGGTGCCAGGCTGAGTGCGGTACTGCTTCCGCGATGGCAGCCGCCTGTATCGTAGAACTCTTAGGCGGCACTCCGGAGATGGCGGCGCATGCCGTAGCAATAGCACTCAAGTGCATATTAGGCCTGGTGTGCGACCCCGTTGCGGGCCTCGTGGAAATCCCCTGCATTAAACGGAATGCTTCCGGCGTTACGCTTGCCTTTACCGCTGCGGAAATGGCGCTTGCAGGTATTAAAAGTGCAATTCCCGTTGACGAAACAATAGAAGCTCTCAAGCGAGTCGGTGACGGGCTCCCCGCAGCGCTCCGCGAAACAGCCCAAGGCGGACTTGCGGTAACATCGACCGGGCAAGTCCTTGAACAACAGGTATTCGGTACACGGGCGCCCCTTACCGGCAGCTCATGCAGTACCTGCGGCTCATGCGGCAGCTGCGGATAGACATAACCGGTTCTTAGTTCTTATGTCCGTGCTCGGTGTCTATTATGACAATGAACCAGCCACGGTCGCCATGATATATAATTATCATGATGGATACCTATTATAGAAGAAAACGGCTATGAAAACGACATAACCGATACCCGCCATCATCATGAAATATACCTGAGCGATTTGCGGAAAGGAAGAAAAATTTGCTAAACGATAAAGGCTTTGATGCATGGACCAAACATTACGATGCGCAGGTACGGGCTGATGACGATGCCGGAACATATCCTTTTGCAGGTTACGAGGCAGTGCTTGCCAAAGTATATGAGCTTGTCCGTCAGTATAGAGCAAAAACAATTCTGGATATCGGATGCGGTACCGGACACTTAACAACAAGATTACACAATGACGGATGCGAAGTATATGGGATAGATTTCTCTCAAGAAATGCTGAAAAAAGCTCAAGAAAAGATGCCTCATGCTCATTTAATGCAGTATGACTTTACATTCGGGCTGCCCCCAGCATGGAAAAATACAAAATTTGACAGCATCATCAGTACCTATGCGCTGCATCATCTTGATAATAAGCAAAAGCTAGCTTTGATTAAAGACTTAAACAGGCAGCTCAACAAAGGCGGTGTAATGGTCTTGGGCGATATAGCGTTTGAAACCCTGCACGATATGGAAATGGCGCGGGAACAAGCCGGTGAAGAATGGGATGAAGAAGAGTTCTATTTTATTGCAGAAGATGTTTTCAGGTGGTTTCCTCATTGTACAATACGCTTTATAAAAAAGTCGCATTGTGCAGGTATTTTCATCATTCCGAAGAACTAAGTCAAAACAGAACGGGGCTGTCCAAAAAGTAACCAACTTTTGAGACATCCCCAATTCTTCCCAAATTGTTTTTAATATACTACAATAAAAAACTTGATTATGGCACAGATTATAGACGGCAAAAAATTAGCCGAAGCATTGACTGAAGCGGTAACACAAGAAAACGCCGCATATTGTAAAGAGCACCCGCAGCCCTGCCTCGCGATTGTATCATCGGGTAGCGATCCCGCCTCACAGGTGTACATTAAAACAAAGGTGAGGGCATTGGAAAAAGCGGGTATGCAGAGCAGGATTATTCCGTATTCCGAAACAATAAGTGAGCAGGAGTTGGCAGCGTGTGTACAAACCCTGAATGCTGACGATACCGTTGACGGCATTTTAATTCAGCTGCCCCTTCCTTATCCGCTGGACAGCAGACGGATACTGGCGCCGCTTGATCCGGCTAAAGACATCGACGGCTTTACACCGGAGAATTTGGGACGATTGCTTACCGGCAGTTCAGGCTTTATCCCCTGTACACCGCAGGGAATTATGTATGCGCTGCAGAAATATGGTATACCGCTCAGTGGCGCTCATGCGGTTATTGTCGGGCGCTCTGCGATTGTCGGGAAACCACTTGCCGCCCTACTC
>NZ_CALHGC010000281.1 GCF_938029485.1 uncultured Treponema sp.
AACTGCGATGTTTAAAATTAAGTCATTATTGTATAAAGACTTAATTTTAAACTCGCGGGGATGGCGAAAAAGTAACCAACTTTTGAGGCATCCCCAGCGCCGGCAAAAAAAGCTGTTGAGAAAGACATGGGTGCGGAAGCGGATTCATAATTCATAATTAAGAACGAAGGAGCGTTTAAATATGAACAACACACATCATCAAGCTTGTACCACCGTATTGGTCGGGAAAAAGGCCTCTGTTGACGGGTCGGTGATGATTGCCCGCAACGAGGATTTTCATGAAGCGGTTTCGGTTAAGCTTTTTACCCTAATGCCCGCAAGCGAGGTAAAAAACCGTACTTATACGTCGAAGAACACCGGCGTTACCGTTGCGCTACCGGAGAAAGCGCTCCGCTGTACATCCACGCCTCAGGCATTTCAGCTGCTGAAGGGCGATGAAGGAGAATACGGAGAAGCAGGCATCAACGAAAAGAATATTGCCGTCAGCTCAACCGAAAGCGTATACGGCAATCCTCGCGTGCTGGCTTACGATCCACTCGTACCGGACGGTATCGGGGAAGATTCGATCAACAGCATCGTGGCGCCGTTCATCGGTTCCGCACGGGACGGAGTTGCATTTTTAGGAAAACTGATTGCACAGTACGGTTCGGCGGAAGGTAACGGTATTCTCTTTGCCGATGCGGACGAAGCATGGTATATGGAAATCCCGTGCGGGCATTATTGGGTAGCGCAGCGTATTCCCGATGACTGCTATGCGGTTGCCCCCAATCAGGTCAGTATCGAAAAAATCGACTTTTCAAATGAGCATGATTTTATGTGGGCGGATGGTATTCAGGCATTTGTCGAAGAGCATAAGCTCAATCCCGACCGCGAAGGTTTCAACTTCCGGCATATTTTCGGCACCTCAACCGAAAAAGACCGTGTGTACAACACGCCGCGCGCATGGTTCGCACAAAAATATTTGAACCCCGAAATAGAGCAAAGTCCCGTATCCAACGATATCCCCTTTATCAGAAAGGCGAGCAGGCTGATTTCGGTAGAAGATGTGCAGTATATCTTGAGTTCGCATTACAACGAAACCGTCTACGATCCGATCGGTACGGCGGGAACCGACTATGAAAAAACACGGTTTAGAGGCATTTCTCTTTCCCGCACGGCGGAATCCCATATCCTCCAGCTGCGTTCCGGCGTACCGGAAGGCATGGCTGCTATTCAGTGGCTGGCGTTCGGCACCACCGCCTTTACCCCCTATGTGCCGTTTTTTACCAACGTCAGCGACACGCCGAAAATCTACAAAAAAAAGACGGCGACCGTTTCGCTCGAAAACGCCTATTGGCTGTTTAAAATCCTCGGGTTTCTGACCGAAAGCCGCTATCAAGCCTTCCGCGATGCAAATACAACTTATTTACACGAGATGCAAACGTACGGGTTTAAACGAGTCAGTGAAATAACCGAAGCGGGTAAATCTCTGACAGGAGAACAGTTGACCGATTTCCTCACCGCGGAAAACGAAAAAACCGCCGCTTACGTTATTAAAAAGACCAAAGGCTTGATTGCACAGCTGATGCTGGAATCGTTTAACTATTCAAAGCTCAGCTTCAAAATGGATAAGAACCTGTAAAAAACTTAGGATAAGTATAGCTCTTTCCGTCTATACCCCGTGCCGAAAAACGGCCGTCTTTTAATGGGGAGATAATATCCTCATAGCGCAGTAGGGCGGAAAGCGGGAATTTTCCGCCGCCGTTCGGTAAATCGACTGCAAATTGCGGTAACGATAAACCGGAAAGGTTTTTGCGTAAGGCTTTCCATATAAGCGCGGCTTTTTCAAGCGGTACACGAAAATGCGCCGTTCCCCGCGCCAAATCCGTTTGGAACAGATACCCGGGTTTTATCCCCATACATACCAGTGCATGAAAAAGCTCCGCAAGGACGGCGGGTTCATCATTAACGCCGCGCAGCAATACGGTCTGGGTTTGCACCGGAATCCCCGAATCGATACAGCGGATTAAGGCTTGCCGCTGCGCCGTGCCGAGTTCCGCCGGATGATTTATATGAGCAATCACCCAGAGCGGACGGACGGATCTGAGCAGCGTCAAAAGCTCTTCGGTAAAAAGCTCCGGTGCAAAGACCGGCGCACGGGTGCAGAGGCGGAGCAGCAAATCGGGACGGACGGAACGGAGGCATTCCAACAGATGCTTTATTTGCTCAAAACTACCGCTCATCGGGTCTCCGCCCGAAACCAGAATTTCCTGTACTTCGGGGTGTGTTTTAAGATATGCTGTTACCGTTCCGATTTGCTTATCGGAAATAAAGCCGCTTGAGCGGGCGGTAAATTCACGCCGGAAACAGTACCGGCAATACGAGATGCAGCGGCCGGTACTCAATAGCAGCACGCGGTTCGGATATTGGTGTACCAGATACGGGGTAACGCAATAGCGCGCCTCGCCGAGCGGGTCGCCCCGCTCTTCCTCCGACACGATCTGTTCGTCGTCGGAGGAAAGAACCTGCCGACGCAGCGCAGCAGCGGCGGCAGGTTCTGCGGAGGTAATCAAGGCCTTAAACGCCGGCGAAACATATTCCGGCAATCGAATAACCGTACCGGAAGTATGCTCATTTCGCCAATCATCATTCCAACGATTATCACCCCGGCTATCATCATCCGGTGCGGCGTCCATACCTCCGTCACACTTACAGCGCATCGACTCCGTACATCAATGCCGCCAGTACCTGTGCATCGTCAATTAAGTTTTTCATAATGCAGTATTCATTCGGCTGATGCGCCATATCGTCGAGCGTGCTCCATACGACGGCATTAAAGCCTGCCTGACGGAGCGGAGCCGCAACGGTTCCTCCGCCGATACCGATGGTTTGCGTTTTTTTGCCGTGTATTTTTTCGATAGCCTTTGACAGCATCGTAACAACCTCGGCATCAACAGGCGTTGCAGGTGATTCCGCCGAATCATCGATAATTAACTCTACTTGTACGCCGTATTTTGCTTCTATCGCACTTGCCTCAACTTTTATCTTCTCCATCACTTCCGCAACAGTGTAACAAGGAAGTATACGGCAATCCATATAAAACACATCATCGCCCGGAATGGTGTTGATGTTCGGGATATTCGCTTCTTTTTTTGTCGGCTGCAAGGTCGAATACGGAGGCTCGAATAAATTATCCTGCTTTGAAAACACCTTTTCCAAAGCATTCAACCGGAGCGCCAAATCCGCCGCCGCAATGTGTGCATTCTTTCCTAAATCGGGACGTGAGGCGTGCGTTTGCACTCCATGCACCACAACCTTTAACCACAACAGGTTCTTTTCCGCAACTTCAATTGTCTCGCCCGAAGGATCTCCCCCATCAGGAACAACGATAATATCCTGCGGCTTAAACAGCTGATGATTATTCAGAAGATAAATAATCCCGTATCTCGAACCCACTTCTTCATCGGCGACAAACAACAATTTTACGGTATACGCAGGCTGAATCTTTAATGCAAGAAATGCATAAGCGGCAAATACCGCTCCGGTCAGTCCTTGCTGGTTATCCTCGACACCGCGCCCGATAATTTTATCACCGTCCTGCTTCAGTACCCACGGATCGCTTTCCCATTTTGCCAGCTCTCCGGGAGGCACCACATCGGTATGCGCCATAATCCAGACGCGTTTTGAATCGTCTTTGCCCGGAATGGTAACCACAAGATTCGGTCTGATACCGGAGGATACCCGCGTATCTGGTGCATCGAACCGTTCAAATTGAGTAAAGCCGAGCTTTTTTAAATACGCTTCCAGCGCTTCGCATTTTTTCAATTCCCCGTCGCCGTCCGACTCCGGAGCCATGGCAGGAATGGAGCACAAAAGCCGTTCAAGCTCAATCATCTTATCTTTTTGTTGAGCGATAAAATCTTTAACCGATAAAAAATTTGACATACAACCTCCACATACGTAATGAAATATACGGTAACCCTGTTCGAAAACTGCCGTTGCGGAATAGGTTACCTTGAATGCACCTCTCAGGAGCAGAGCAAGCCTTGAGATGCGTTGTTACTATATCATATTGGCGGCTATTCTGCAAACGTATCAAAATCGGTGTGTCAAAATCGGTGAAGAGGTTTTAAGCGAAAGATTTGAATCAACATAGGGGCTGTCCAAAAACTGAAAGCCTATCGGCTTTTCCTGTAAGGAAATGATTTGTCATATCCGCAAAGCGGATTGCGTAACAATTTTTGGACAGCGGCCCTGATTTTAGCGCGATCCGTTAAATCTCCTCATCATTATTCCCTATACGCTTATACATTTTCCAGTGTTTTTCTATTTTCGCTTTGTCAAAAGCTTGTTTGAGTGCCGGATAGGCGCTTGCGGAAGTAAAATCCTTGTGATTGCCTTCGTCGGGGTCGTCATTGTAAAGAACACATTCGGCATAATCGCTTGCTTGGCGTTGCGGTAAACCGGTCAACAATGTACGCATAGCTTCGGCATTAAGTTGATTGTTCGAGCAATCCAGGTATCGCAAAGCGGGTAATCCTTGTACGTCAAGTGTAGTAAGTTTATTGTGGCTGCACTCCAGACTTTGCAAAGCGGGTAATCCCTGTACGTCAAGTGTAGTAAGTTTACTGTAGCTGCAATTCAGACTTTGCAAAGCGAGTAATCCCTGTACATCAAGTGTAGTAAGTTCGCCGGATATGCTCAGTCTATGCAAAGCGGTAAAGCCCTGCAAATTAAGCGTAGTAATCTTACCTCCGAAGGACAGTTCCTCCAAAGCAGTGGCGCCCTGTATATTAAGAACGGAAAGCTCAATATTACCTGCACAGTCCAAGTTTTTCAAGGAGGTTAGGCCGTGCACGTCAAGTGAGGTAAGATTATTGTTCCTGCAGTCCAGCAATTCCAAATCCGGTAAGCCCTGCACATTGAGTGCGGTTAATTTATTGCTATCGAAGGTGTCGCCGGCACAGAACAGCCTGGTGATGTTTCCTTTAAGGATAACGGTTGTACCGGTTGCATGCAGTACGGTGTCCCCATAGTTGCTAAGCGCCGTTTCGGTACAACCTTCCACCGTAATGGGAGAGGAACCGCTTTCAGTTGTTAACGCCCTAATTTTGATATCACGTTTGTCGGGGCTGAGAGTAAGCACAGCACGTTGCGAATCTCCCGTTCCGCCGCCGGAACCGTCGCCCTGTCAGGGAGCCGGCTTTGCCGCCAGAATTTGCTCGACGGTGGGATCACTTACCTTTTCCATTTTTAATGTTACTCTACCGGGCTGTTCCCATGTCAATTCAGTACCGTCGAACGTAACATTAAAACTCATAACCATATAGATGTACGGTATTCCCCAATTTCCGGGCATTTTGAAAATTCCGTTGTATTGAGCCTGTTCAGAAGGATACCCCGATCCTTTTAGTGCATGATACACCTTTCCGTGATCAAAGCAATAATACGGCTGCATTTGACTGCCGAGGCCCGTATCTTGCGGAAATGTTTTAAGCGGCTGTCCTTCGTTCTGTTCGGAAATCCATCTCCACACTCCCTCTATGGAAGATGGAATAAAGCGATCGGCTAAAACAACGTCCATAGAAGCGGCAGCAGTTTGGTATGCGTGCAGCTGTTCAAGCGGTACCAGTATGCTGCCTTTTCCCAGTCCCGTACAGCCGGCAAAAGCACCGGCGAATTTTCCCGCCTCATACGCGTATTCAAGCTGTATCGACTGAAGGTTAGTGCAGTCCTTAAAGCCGTTTTTTAAAGACGGGGTCGGACTTTGTGCAGGCAGTTTTAGGGCAACCATTTTACCGCTTTCTTTAATTATTTTTCCCAAGACACCGGCTTCGGTTGCCGTACCTGCAAGGGCCGCAGACGGTACACCCGTTACTTCAATGCGGTTTATCTCTGTCGGCGAGGCGGTGTTTGTAAGGTAAGTCTTTAAATCGGCTCCGTTTGTGCCGAAGGATACCGGTGTAAAGCCGGGTGCGGGGGGAAAATCTCCGCCTCCGCCCGGTCCTGTGGTGGCGCCGCCGGAGCTATCTCCGTTGCTACTGCCCGCCGGCTGCTTGCAGCCGGTAAAAACCAGCGCGGCGGCAAGCAGTAATACGACTGTGATGAGCGCTGCGACTCTTTTAACGGCAAAAGCCTTGTGTTTGTTGTTGGTTGAGTTAATCATAGATTCCTCCAAATGGTTTTATTTGCAAAAATAAAAAAAGCGCATCAAAAGGAATACATTTCTTTCGGTGCGCTTGTTGTACAAGAGTTTGAGGAAAATAAAAATGGTGTTGTTTGAGCGAAAATTTAGTTAGGCATGACGAGACTGCGAGACTGCGAGACTGCGAGACTGCGAGACTGCGAGACTGCGAGACT
>NZ_CALHGC010000282.1 GCF_938029485.1 uncultured Treponema sp.
ATGGACGAAGGGCTTTCCCATGCCGTCCGCACCGTATTCGTTACACTTTATGAACGAGGACTCATCTACCGCGGCAACTATTTGGTAAACTGGTGCCCTTCGTGCGGTACCGCGCTTGCCGACGATGAGGTTGACCATGAGGATACCAAGGGAGGAATGTACCATATCCTGTATCCCCTTGCGGATGCAGACGGTAGGCCGTCCGCTTCGGAATATATCGAGATAGCGACCACCCGTCCCGAAACACTCTTGGGCGATACCGCCGTTGCGGTACATCCCGACGATCCCCGCTATGCTCATTTGATAGGGAAGAAACTTGTGCTTCCGCTGACCGGCCGCTGTATTCCGGTTATTGCGGACACGTATGTCGATAAAGAATTCGGGACGGGCGCCGTAAAGATAACCCCCGCTCACGACCCAAACGACTGGGAAGTCGGCAAGCGGCACAACCTCGACGTTATCAATATATTGAACCCCGACGGTACGCTCAATGCGGCGGTACCCGAAAAATACCGCGGTATGACGGTGAAGGCTGCCCGTGAAGCGGTTATCGCCGATTTGGAGACAGCGGGGTTATTTAAAGAGAAGGAAAATATCAAACATGCCGTAGGGCACTGCTACCGCTGCCGTACTGTTGTAGAGCCGTACCTTTCCGAGCAATGGTTTGTCAAAATGCGCCCGCTGGCGGATAAAGCGCTTGCCGCGTGGAAAAAAGGTGAACTCGTGTTTTATCCGCAAAAATGGGAAAATACCTACAGTCATTGGATGGAAAACATCCGCGATTGGTGTATTTCGCGGCAGCTATGGTGGGGGCACCGGATTCCGGTGTGGTATTGCAAAGACTGCGGTAAGATGACCGTTTCGGTAGAAGATGTAACCGAATGTTCGCACTGTAAGAGCGCCGCTCTCAAGCAAGACAACGATGTGCTCGACACGTGGTTTTCAAGCTGGCTGTGGCCGTTCTCGACGCTCGGGTGGCCCGAAAAAACCGAGGATTTCAAGCGCTTTTACCCGACATCCGCCGTCATCACCGCCCATGATATTATCTTTTTCTGGGTTGCCCGTATGATTATGGCGGGACTTGAGTTTACCGGTACCGTTCCCTTCCGCGATGTTTACCTGCATGACTTAGTACGCGACAAACAAGGACGCAAGATGTCCAAATCGCTCGGTAACGGTATCGATCCGCTGAATATTGTCGACGAGTACGGCGCCGACGCCCTTAAATTTACACTCACCTTTATGTGTACGCAGGGGCAGGACATCCTTATTGACAACGAATCCTTTAAGCTCGGCTCCCGCTTTGCCAATAAAATCTGGAATGCGTCGCGCTATATCTTGGGAAACCTCGAAGGCCGACGTATCGTTCCCGTTTCCGCCTCCGAATTAACCGAGCTTGACCGATGGATTTACCATACCCTCAACGAAACGGTTAAAAACGTGCGGGCAGCCTTTGAAGGATACCGCTATAACGAGGTTGGGCACGGTATTTATGAATTCTTCTGGAATAACTTTTGCGATTGGTATGTAGAAGGTACAAAGCTTTCCTATAAGAGTGGAGATGATGCGGAAAAAGACCGGATAACTTCGGTGCTGCTTGCCGTTTTGGAAGAATCGCTGCGGCTGCTGCATCCTGTGCTGCCCTTCGTAACGGAAGAAATATACCGTAAGCTCCCCGAACACTGTGCTGTCGGAGCTTCACGCCGTGCAGAGGCTCTGATAACCGCCGATTATCCCGTCTATTGCGAAGAACGTATCGATACGGCAGCTGCCGCACGCTTTGCTGCGCTGCAGAATATCGTGCGACTCATTCGGGCGCTTCGATCGGAATGCGGCATCGATCCGCAGCTTAAACTGCATATTGCGCTTTATATCGAATCAGGCGCTCCTGCAGCGGCAGCGTTTGAGAATATCGATTTAATAAAGCTATTGGCGGGGCTTGCGGAGATCGCCTTTATAGAAACACCTGCCGATAAACCTGCCAATTCCATCGGGACGGTAGGGGCGGGGTTTGAAGCCTTTATTATTACCGGAGCCGAGGTAGACCGCACTCAGCTGGCTGCGCGTTTTACGAAAGAACTTGAAAAAGAAAAACAGGCTGTCTCCCGTTTAACGGCAAAACTCTCTAATATAAATTTTACGGATCATGCTCCGGCTGAAGTTGTCGAAGGAGAAAGAGAAAAACTGCGCCAAGCGGAACGGCTGATTGAAAAGTTTACACTGTACTTGTACGACCTTGTATAGAGTGCAAAAAACGGGAGGAGAAGATGGAACAACATGAAGTAGCCCTTTTAAAAGGGATGTATCTTGCCCCCTATATTCATTTGGCAACCGGCTTACGGGGTAAGGCTCGCCATGCAGGCGGCAATATGTTTCGGCACCAGATCGATACTATGGCGACGCTGATCGACTACGGCTATATTGACAGTGTTTTGCTGAAAGCTTCGATTATCCATGACGTATTGGAAGATATACCGGATTTTAACGTGAACGAACTGCTTTCTATCGACTCGGAATCTCCGGCTGTCTATGAATTGGTTATGGAAGTTACCCGTCGGTCGGGGCAGACAAAGCCTGAATATCTACAGCATATTATTAAACACGGTTCACAGCGTGCGAAAGTCTTAAAGTGTGCCGACCGTATCAGCAATATGATCAGTTTAGGGTTTGTCAACGACCCCGAGTTTATTAAACGGTATTGTAATGAAACGGAGATATATGTATTTCCGATTGCTTTGGAAGTAAATTTTGATATGTATGATGAATTGCTGTATTTGGTACAGTCCCGTTTACAATATCTTGCAGATTTTGAGTTTCTGCATCAGCGCCGCCGCGACATAGCTTCTGTGTAAGCTGCTACCGTTAGCCGGTAGGAGTCTCTTTTTGCTTTTACCGGTTTACTTTTTATTCGTATGCATATACCGATAAAATGACCGGATTCTAGCAGAGCTGCCGATTTTTAGCAGCTCTATCGGTTTTGTTGTCAGCTATTCATCGAAGTCGTCGTCAAAATCATCGTCATAGGTTTCATCAAAGTCGGTATCGTCAAAATCATCATCGAAGTCATCATCAAAATCGTCATCGAAGTCATCGTCAAAGTCATCATCGTTAAAATCGTCGTCGAAGTCATCGTCATCGAAATCATCATCAAAATCGTCTTCGAAGTTGTCGTCATCGTCGAAAGGCGCCGTTGATAAAAAGTGATTTCCGAAAAAGAAAGAAACTTTGTTGCTCATAGTAAACCATCCATTATTTTTTTGGAATATTTTATAAAATCGTCTTTATGAAAAGACATCGCCGTTCGGTAAACGGCAAATGCATAATAATAAGAGTGTATCGCTCTGTCAACCGGTTTCCAATACAATTATCTTAGCTTAATCGAGCAAGACACCGCCGGTATTTATCCGGATTAACCCTAAAGGCGACAATGGGGTCGCTGCCTTCTTCGGTTGCCTTTCCGATTGCTGCCGACGCTTCTTCAATCATACGGGGTGCAGGGATCAGCCGACCTGCCCTCGTGGTAAGTCCGATGCCGAGTGTTTTTTTAATCGGATATGCAAGCCGCATATGAATTTCGTCGTAGAGGCTGCTTGCAGTCTGCATTGCCTGATCCAGCGGTGCATAAAAAATGATTATCCCGAGCGTATCCTGATTAAAGATAAATATTTTGTGGATACGGTCGAGTGTGCCCCGCAATAGGTGGATAATTTGCTGGTTATGTGAAATATCGGCTGCATGGATAAGCATGAGCGTTAAATCTTCTTCAGCGACGGCGGTTTCTGTAATGGCAGTTGTCAATTCTTCGATAAGAGTAGCCTGTTCAAGTGAATGGCTGTTGTTGTGCGCTCCATCCGCGAGCGGTGTATCTTCAAACCTAGTAACCGGCGCCGTCGGTTCGGGAGCCTCTTGCATTTCGATCGGTGATTTTACGGTTTGAGTGTGATTTTCAAAAGATCCGTAATTTTCGGCATCAAAGTTCACGCTATCATTGCTGCGTTTTGAGCCGTCTTCGGTTTTCGAAATATCCTGTACAGCTGTTTTTTCCGATACCGGTGTATCGGCGTAAACGTCATTCCGGTGTTCTGCCTGCTTATTATCGGCCGGTACTCCGAAACTGTTTTTTTGAGATTCCGGTTGTGTCTGCCGGTAGGGTTCATCATCGTAGATATGCAAGCGGTTCAACGATTCAAGCTGCTCATGTAAGGGTAACGGAGTCTTTGATATGTTTGTCTTTGCCGTGCGTTCTTCCGCTGCCGTTTCTTCGTGTATGCTTGCCGGATTTTCGTTAGTATTTGAATGATTCTGCCGGTGAGCGGGGTCGATGTCCGGTTGAGAAAGTGTCTGTTGCCGTATGGTATCTTTGTCATGCTGTGATGCTGCTGCAGCGGAATATTCATCGAGCTGTGTAATATCGGGTTGGATGCCGTTTGAATCGGCGGTATCCGTTTCCTGCATACGGTTACGGCTTGTAAATGCCGGATTTTCTGCCGCCGGTTTCGCGTTCATATATGAAAAGACTAACACTATGACGGTCATCAGTACAATCAGCAGTAACAGGAAAAAAACTACCCTGCCTCGGTTAAAGACCGTTTCGATAGGAAGTGTTCGGAGCGCCGCATAGACGGTAACTGTGGCGCCGGTTTCTTTAATCGGGATATGCGTTTGAGCTGCAGTAAAAAAAAGCGGCAGGTTTTTTACTTCGACGGTGGATTGCTCGGTGTATGAAAAAATATCGGTATTTTTAGGCCATGTAAATACGATGCCGGTAGGAACTTTAATAACGACAGCGTGAACATATTTTTGATAATTACGGCACAGTTGTTCAAACTGCGGGTGTAAACGAGCCGAATCGGGTTCTTGTGCGGACACCGATACGATTGCGCCGGTATGTTGGGCAAACGCTTTAAAATTATTCAACGCTGCTGTTTTTCCCGCTGCAGCGTCGCTGTACAGAGTGAAAACAAACCATAATAAACTTCCGGCAATAACAAGGATTGCACACGCGGCATATACCGACATCGTTATTTTTTTCATCATGTATCAGTATACTCTGAAATGAACTCCGATACAAGTTCCATATCGGTGAAATCTTCTTTTCTATGCGTTTGACACCATGCCAGTGCGGGCAGCAGGCTTGTGACGCTATTCCGTTCGTTGTGTTTTAAATCTTGAGTAAAGGATGCGAGAAACGCAGCGTACGGAAATTGTTTAAAATCGCTGCGCTGCCACCGGATAGTGCAGTGTTTTTCCGCTTTAAAAGCCGTCCGATAAGAATCTAAAAGTTGCGTCCGGTAGGTGATGCCGAGTTCGGTTTGTTCGCTGTAGGTTTCGGTACGGAACATGAGGCGGACAAATGAATGTTCTTGAGGACAAATACGCACT
>NZ_CALHGC010000283.1 GCF_938029485.1 uncultured Treponema sp.
TGAGCATTTATTTCGGCGTAGCGACAACGCAGATGCGCCGTATATTTTCAAAAGACAAGTCTTTTATAAATACTGCCAATAGTATATAGTGTTTTAGTATGTTTAATCTAGGAGAAAGAGAGAAAAAAAACGACTTTCCGGTTAAATTCCATGATATAATACAGGAAAACGTAAAATTAAGCTCATTTACGAGTTTCAAAATCGGCGGAGATGCCGATATATATATTACGCCGTCATCACCGGATGAATTGAAAGCGACGCTGAGGTTTATTCGCGAGGAGCATATACCGGCAATACTGTTAGGCGGGGGCACCAATCTGTTGATTCCCGATGAAGGTATACGGGGGGCGGTTATTCATACCTGCCGTTTAAACAAAATCAGACTGCTGAAAACCGGAGAAGAGCAGCTTGTGCAGGCTGATGCGGGTGTACTGATGCAGGATGTAACGGAATTTTGTGCGGAACACGGCTTGTCGGGGCTGGAAGATTTTGCAGGGCTTCCCGGAACGGCGGGAGGAGCGGTCTTTATGAATGCCCGCTGTTACGAAAAATCGATTTCCGATGTATTGATTTCAGCATCGGTGTTGTATTTTTCCGAAAAAGGCTGCACAATAGAAGAGTACGAATGCCGTCAAGAAGAATGGGGGTATAAGCGATCGCCCTTCCAGCCTCGAAATAAACGATACGCCGAACTCGGCGATAACCGGCAGATAATTGTTTCTGCAACATTCCGAATTGCGCGGGGAGATAAGGCGCTTATCCGTAAAGCGATGGAAAGCCGTATCGCGGACAGAACCGCGAAAGGGCATTTTAAGCTTCCTTCGGCGGGCAGCGTCTTTAAGAACAACCATGCGTTTGGGAAAGCTTCCGGTAAACTGATAGACGAAACAGGCTTACGCGGATTGCAGATGGGAGGCGCTCAGGTGGCGCCGTGGCACGGAAATTTTATTGTGAATACCGGCTCCGCAACGGCACAGGATGTCATGGAATTGATTACTGCAATTCAAAAACGGGTGAAAGATAGAACCGGCTTTAAACTTGAACCGGAAATCATTGTTGTCGGATAGAGAGGTTATATATACATTGCAGCAAACTGGTATTATAATAAACAAGCAAAAAAGAAGAGGGTAATAAAGTGCTTCAACTATCTTTCGTAAATTTTAAACGCGGATCTTATATCCTCATTGAAGGGAAATCCGATACCGACCGTTTTTATATTATCCAAAGCGGACAAGTACAAATTGCAAAACAAAAAGAAGTTGTAGCGGAAGAAGAGGGAAACCTCCTCGGACCGGGCGATTTTTTAGGAGTTGTCGCCTGTATGGCGCATCACAGTCAGATTGAAACAGCTGTTGCAGTTTCCGATGTTGTGCTTATTGCCGTACATTATGCGCAATTTCCAGAATTGATTGAAAAAAACACCCCTATCGCAATGAAGATTATCTATTCTTTCAGCAGAAAGATGCGCTATTTGGACGAAGCCCTTACCCGAATTACCCTTAAACGGAATATCGAAACGGATATTTCGCATCTTTTTACCATCGGCGAATATTATCTCCGTATGTCGAAATTTGAATTGGCGCTCTATGCCTATTACCATTACCTAAAAGAAAAACCGGACGGGCAATATGCGGAAACGGCACGAAAACGCTTTATGGCGATAAAATCCACCGGTGTAAAAGCGCCGATAGAAATGCTCGAGCCGGATACCAAGCAAATGGTGAGGGTGTATAACCGTGAATCGATGGTTTTCTGCGAATGCCAGTCCGGAGCGGAACTGTATATCATCCAAAAAGGCCGCGTAAAAATTTCCAAGATTGTAGATAACAGCGAGGTATTGCTTGCCGTCCTCAGAGAGGGAGATATGTTCGGAGAGATGGCGCTGCTCGAAAACAAACCGCGGTCTGCAACCGCTATTACCGCTGCGGAAGAGTGCCAGCTTTTAGCGGTAAACCGGCAAAACTTTAACCAAATGGTTACGACGCAGCCGCAGCTGATTGCCCGTCTGACCACTACCCTTGCCGACCGTATTTGGGCGATGTACAAGCAGCTGGCAAATACGCTCATTCCCGTTCCGATTGAAAAGATGTATGATATGCTGAGCATTCAGCTTGAAAAATTGCGGATACAACCCGGCGCAGGCAAGCAGCATACCTTCCTATTCGGACCTCCGGAGCTTGCAAAAATGTGCAGTATTCCCAAAGAACAGGTGGCACAAGCTATTGCAGAGTTTTTAATGACACCGATCGTACGCAGTACCGATGACAGCATCATCATTACTGATACGCTTGAGCTGTCGAAGCAGACTGCGTACTTTAAAAAGATGCAGGAAATTGAACAAGCCCGTAAGCAAGCCCGTGCCAATGAACCGACCTATCGCGGAAAACCGATCCGGTAATACGATGGGCATCTTCTAAAAACCGAGGATTAAGATGAAAGCTCTTCCGTATGCGGCTTTTTTGATTTTGACCGCCGTACTGCCTTTAGCGGCAGCAGACTCTTCTACACCGGCGGCGGCACAATCCGGCAAGGCAGCTCAAATGTCTGCAGAACATCAGGCAGCAGCCCCTACCCCAAAAAACAACCAACAGGATAAAACTGCATTACCGGCCGAATATCGTAGTATTCGATTAGGCATGGACATCGGCGCGGTAAAAGACGCGCTCAAACAAGATGCCGTTTTCGGGTACCGCGGCGAACGCGATGTTTCGCTGCTGCTGACGGAAAACAGAAGTCTTATCGAATCGGCAGGCTCTTACTTTATCAGCCGGTCGTGGTTTCAGTTTTATAAGGATAATCTCTACACGATGATCTTTAAACTGAATACCGATACGGTCGATTACTATTCGGTCTATTCCAAGTTCTGTGAAAAATACGGCGAGCCTACCTCTATCAACCCGCAGCGTGCTGTTTGGGAGGACGAACATACCAGAGTTGTTATCGAACGTCCGCTCATTGTAAAATATATCGATTTAACGGTCTTCAAGGAATTGATTTCACAAAGCACTACCGAAAAGGCCGCTGCCGAAACCAATCGTCAGAACTTTATCGACGGGTTTTAGGTATGGGAATACGGAGATATTCTAAAAGCCGACTGCTTTCGGGATATTTTCCCTTCTCATAGGAAAAATCACCATGTATTTTTATTCCATACAAAACAGTTTCAAATACACGGCCATTGTCTTATACTTTTGTTTCTTCGCAGCAACGGTTCTGTCGTGCACAAACGCGGAAAAACCGAAAACTTTAATCACTATCTCCATCGAGTCGAAAAAAACGGGAGCCGATATTCCAATCAATGTGGAAACCGCGATAACCGCCCAAGAACAGCAACGCGGCTTTATGAACCGAAAAGAGATACCGGACGGTACCGGTATGATCTTTATCTACAAACGCGATGAAAAATTACGCTTTTGGATGAAGGACACTCCGCATCCGCTCTCCATTGCCTTTATCGATTCTGCAGGCCGCATCCGCGAAATCTACGATATGCAGCCGTTCAGCTTGGACATTACCGCCAGCATTTATTCGGTACGCTATGCCCTTGAAGTAGCGCAAGGGTATTTTGAGCGGGCAGATATTTGCACCGGAGATATGCTCGGCACGGAAAGCCTTGAGCGCCTAAAAGCGGCAGCGGAGTAAATCTCCTGATACGGTACCCGCGTAGATTCATCTTCTTATAACGTTTCTGCTCCGGCGCAGTATAACACGCATACAGTTTTAACACGGTTTAACGCTGCTTGCTTTTTAAGCCTCTTTTCCCTATAGTAACAACGCTATGAATATCCTTGAAAAATTTTATAATGACGCGCGGCGGCGAACGGAAAAATTACCTGCGCCTGCATTCCGGCAGGAGTTGTGTGAGTTTTTCGTCCAAACAATCCGCAGTTACGATAAAAATATGCTCCCGTTAGCGGAAGATGCGGCTGAATATTGGCTTAGGACACATTCCGGTGACGCAAAAGAAGAAGCGGTTACTTGGTTCTATACCGTCTTTTCGCTTTTTGACGGCAGCTTCGGCAGCGATATGAATTTTTCAGATGCAGACTGGGAAGAATTACATACTATTGTTTCGGCGGCGGCGGAATCACTCGATATGCACACCGTAAGCGCCATTATGGGCATTATGGTTGAGCGGCATAAAATCCTCGGTGATTTCTAAAAACGAAAGAGCTTTCAGAGATACCATCAAGTAGGAATGTACTATGATACGGGATTTTTGCTGTGCAGAATATGAACACTGTATCACCTGCCCCAAACGCTGCGGGGTAAATAGGAATGCCGGAGAGCGGGGCTTTTGCGGAGAAACGGCAGAGCTGCGCATCGCATGGGCAGGCTTACACTTCGGAGAAGAGCCGCCGATAAGCGGTGCGAGCGGTTCGGGAACAATATTCCTTACCGGCTGTAATCTCCGCTGCGTTTTTTGCCAGAACTTTCAAATTTCCCAAGAGGGTATGGGGCGCGCCGTAACGGAGCAGGAATTTATTGAAATATGTCTAACCCTGCAGAAAGCGGGAGCGGAAAATATCAACATCGTTACAGGCAGCCATGCGATCCCTGCTTTAGGCACAGGACTCCGCGCAGCAAAGCAGCACGGTTTAACAATCCCCATCGTATGGA
>NZ_CALHGC010000284.1 GCF_938029485.1 uncultured Treponema sp.
AACGTGAACATCCAAACAGGCGTAGGAGAAACCGTCTTTCATAATTGCAGTTTTACCGATACCGTAATGAATACCGGAATCGGAGAAACCGTCTTTGACGGCAAGATTTTTAAGAGTCTTGATATCAAGGCCGGAATCGGCGAAATAGATATGCGCATAAACGGTAAAAAAGACGATTATTTGATCAATGCTACCTCAGGGATCGGTTCGATACTGATAGACGGACGCAGTGCGACAGGGATCGACTCCACATTCCGTATCAACAATCAAAATGCGCTGCATACCATCCGTGTTAAAGCCGGTATCGGTCAGGTTAATATCACATTTTGGGGATAAAAGAACCACTTGACAATAATGCGCTTTTCCGGTATATATATACTTCGTTGTTATACAGCAGAATACTAATGTCTCCTTCGTCTAGTGGTTAGGACATCGGGTTTTCATCCCGACAACAGGGGTTCAATTCCCCTAGGAGATGGCAAAGCCTAAAATAAACTTAACGGTTTATTTTAGGCTTTTTTATTTTTCATACTTTCAATTACATTCACCCTTAACTGCATAATGAAAAAGAATCCACAGCATTATTCACGTAACATTTTATTGAAGTCTTTCCAATCTTTCAGCGAGTTGCAGATAAGTCTTGTTATAAGGATCAAGCGCAATAACTTGTTGTAAATAATAATATGCTTTGCGGTAATCTTTATGTCTAAAATACCATTCGTATAAGGCGAACAACGTTAGCGAACTGCGCGGATCAGCTAAAAGGCTCGAACGCAAAAGCGCAAGTTTCTCTTCATCATTGGATTCAAGCAAAGATTGATAATAAATTAAAATCGACTTCAAAGCCGAACGGGCATCGGTAAGATGACGGTTAATAACTTGCCTAAGAATGCCGTATTTTTTTGCGCCGTAAAGGGCTTGCAAATATAATGTAATAATTTCGTCTGAAGGCTTGTTTTGAGCGGCACTATATGCAGTTTGTGCCGTATTCACTGCGGCTTCCCAGTTATTCATTCCCGCGCAAACACGGGCATAGAGCACGATATCTTCCTCAGAAGGATTATTACCGTATAGATATTGTACACGCTCAAAAGCACTTTTCCATCGTTTTTCCGCTATATCTTCTTTTACCAAAAGACGAATTGCAAGAATATTACGCGGGTTTTGCTTTAAAAGTACATCGATAAAATCGTTAGTCGATTTTCCGTTAATAGTATTTTTTGTTTCAAAGCAAAAATTTGCACATACAAGAAGAACATCCGCAGCCTGAGGATACAATGAGGCGGCTCGTTCCAGACATCGTTTTGCTTCGTCAATATTTTTACTCCACTCAAGTAAAACACGGCTCCGCAGAAGCAGATAATCTTTATCCACCTTATTATGCTTAGCAAATTCATCCAGCAAAGCATTTGCAGTTAAATACTCTTTTTTTTCTATATGAAACCGAACTCGCAAAAAAAAAGCATGGCCAAAATCCTCAGTCTTTTTGAGAACTGCAGAAATGAACTCATTTGCCTTTTCAAAATCGCCTCTTTCAAGATATGTTTCCGCAAGTAGCGATTGAACCGTTACTGCTTTAGGATAACGCTTATACAGTTTCTCAGCAATTACAACCGCCGTTTCGACATCATTATGAAGCATCGACAAATAAGCAAGACGCATACCGGCAGGATAACAACTATCATCTTGTTTCCATGCCGTTTGATAATAATTCTCCGCATCGGAAAGCTTACCAAGCTGTTCATACAAAAGTCCTAAAAGATAGGAAGGCAGTACGGAAGCCGGATTAAAATTCCTTGCCAGCATTAAACGATTCTCCAATGCATCGGCATACTCCTGTATTCCAATTCCTTTTGTCAAAATGATTGCCGGAATAACCGCATCCCAAAATACCGATTGGCCAAGATTTTGCGGATAAACATTTTTTTCAATTTGCGCTAGTGCATCCAAATACGGATCAGCTTGCCGATAACTCGGCACGTTCCAATCAATCGGTTCGAGAGGATACACGAAACGCATTAACCGGGCAGCCAGCGTCAGCTGAAACTGCTTACTCTGTGTTAAACCTTGTGAAACAGAATATATACGGTTTACAGCCCTACGAATGCCGGCCGGAGAAGCTATCTCCAAATCAGCCAGCACCTGCGGATCAATACGATTTAGCCTCAGCTCAGCGGCAGTAGGTAACGGTAGAATAGTTGACGAGAGAGGTTGTTCCGGGGTATCTTTCCTCGCTTTCGGCGTAGTACATGCAAAACAAACAAAAATAAAAATATAAAACAGGAAATACAATACAATATATTTTGAGAGAGGGCGAGGAAACAACATCATCAATACCTACCTTTATCCCACTCAGAGGAGTAAAAAAAAGCCCGGCAGCTACCTACTTTCCCACTCTGGAATGAGCAGTATCATC